>NZ_JBSFJC010000077.1:0-42256 GCF_053597855.1 Kitasatospora sp. NPDC001225 | reverse complement strand
GGACCTCGGCGGCATCAGCGGCGCCGCCCTCGCCGGCGACAAGGCCCTTCGCTCTCGCGAAGGGCCTTCCGACTGTCTGTGCGCCGCCAGGGACTCGAACCCCGGACCCGCTGATTAAGAGTCAGCTGCTCTAACCAACTGAGCTAGCGGCGCCTGCTGACAGAGAAGACTCTAGCAGCGCCGTGCGGCCGAGCCAAAATCGAATAACGGCCGCCCCGCGTTCACCCCCCGGTCACGACGGCCGCCCCGGCGGCAACCGGCGCGCCCGGCTCGCGCGCCGCCCGGACGCAGGCCCACAGCACCACCGCGGCGCCGGGCAGCCGCGGGTCGCGCCGCTCCGGCGCGACGATCCACCGGCCGGCGCCCTGCCCGGGGGAGTCCGGGCTGTTCACCATCCGCTGCAGGGGCGGCACGGTCACCGCGTCGCCCTTGCCGTGGCACAGCAGCGGCGGTACGTCCCGGGCCCACTCCTCCCAGGCCAGCAGCCGGCGCAGCCGGGGCGCCGCGCCCGGCTGGACGAACAGCAGCAGCCGTCCCCGGTGGACGGCCACCGGCCCGCAGCCCGGCCCGGACGCCCACAGCTCGTCCAGCACCCGGCGGCCGAACAGCGCCGGCATGCTGATCACGTCGAAGGCGCGCCCGCAGGGCAGTACCGAGGGCGCCCAGGGGCGGCTCTCCCACAGGGCGCGCATGCTGCGCGGGTACTCGCTGGCGGAAGCGAGCCAGGCCTCCCCGGCCGCGCCGACGCACTCCACCGACGGGTGCATCACCGACGGGTACGACACCGACTGCTGCGTCACCGATTGCTGCGTCCAGATCTCCACGGAGAGCAGCCTGTGCGGCGCACGCCCCCGGTGCGACGGAAAGCGCGGTTCGCCGGACAGCGCGGCGAGGGACGGCGTACCCTTCCCCGCCGCGCATATGCCAGGGGCCAGTGTCGGCCGCGGGCGCTCAGTCCTCGTGCCGGCGCGGCTGGAGCAGGGTGCGGCCGTACTCGATCATCTTCGCGGCGTAGTCCGGGGTCCAGTCCGCCCGCCGGGCGACCTCGGCGTCGGACAGCGCGTCGAACCGGCGCGGGTCGGCGAGCTGCGCGGCGGCGACCGCCTGGAAGTCCGTGGCCCGCTCGGCGGCGGCCCGGAAGGCCAGGGCCAGCTCCGTGGAGCGGCGCAGCAGCTCCGCCGGGTCCTCGATCGACTCCAGGTCGAAGAATCGTTCCGGCTCGGGTTCGGCGGACTGCGGCTCGAACAGCAGCTGCACCGGACGCAGGCGCCTGGTGGGCTCGGACGACTCTGGGGAGTCGGGCATGGACGGACACCTCCGGGTTTCGGGTGGGGGTGGGGGAAATCTGCTCCGGGCTGCGCCGCCCGGTCGTGGCCGCCGTCCATTGTCTCGCGGCGGGGGCCCGTAGCGGAACGGTGCGCACGCGAGCGCTATTCCCCGGCGCACGCCGGGCGCGCGACTCGTGCGCCGCGCTTCCGGATCGCATGCGAACCGGTTGTCCGGGTGCGCCCGGTGCACCCGGTGCGCCCGGGCTGCCCGACGAAGCCGAGGCAGCCGATGAAGCCGACGAACCGGAGAGAACCCCCATGCGTGTGAGAAGAGGCCTGACGGCCCTCGCCCTGTCCGTCCTGTCCCTGCTGGGCGCCCTGCTCACGGTCGCCGCCTCCGTCGCCCCGCCCGCCGCGGCCGCCGAGACGGCGCTGGTGGTCACCGGGGAGCCGAGCGCCCCCGGCGGCGCCTCGACGGCGACCTGCCCGGCCGGCACCCACCTGACCGGCGGCGGCTACCGGCTCCAGCCGGACGCGGACGGTCCGGTGCGCGCCGACGGCCCCACCGCCGACGCGCGCGGCTGGAGCGCGCGGGCGGAGCGGGGGTCGGTGGTGGCCTACGCCGTCTGCGAGACCGAGGACTGACCCCGGCGGCCGGCCGGACGGGCCTCAGCGCAGGTGGACCCGGTGGCGGCTCAGGTGCTCCAGCACCTCGTGGTTGGCCTCCCAGCCGTCCGGAAAGGCGACCGGGACGCCCAGCTGCACCGGCTCGGTCGCGGGGTGCTCGTCCAGCAGCTCGGCGATCCCGGCCCGGGCCACCACGATGCAGGCGTGCCGGTGCCGGGAGGCGAGCACGCAGAGCCGGCCGGTCTCCAGGTGGAAGGCGGTCGCGTCGGGGCGCCCGGAGAGCGGGTGCAGCACCACGGTGACGTCGTACTCGCGGCCCTGCAGGCGGTTGGCGGTGTCCACCGTGACGGCCGGACCGGCCGCGCCGTCCACTGGCACGCCCGCCTTGAGCAGGGCCGCGCGCACGGCCGCCGCCTGGTCCCGGTGGGCGGTGCCGACGGCGACCCGGTCCGCGGTGAGCGGGGCCTCGCCCTGCTCGGAGTGGGCGGTCAGCCCCCGCTCCAGCAGCCGGCGGACGGTGGCCGCGACGGCCGCCACGGCCTGCGGGTCGGTCCGTACGGTGTGCCGGGCGGGCAGTTCCAGCAGGGCCCAGCCGTGCTCGGCGGCCCGGTCGATCACCGCGTCCAGCGCCGAGCCGTCCGGGCGGACGGCGGCCGTCAGCCGGCGGTCGTCCGGGCCGGTGCCGGAGCGGAACGGCGTGTACGGGTAGAAGGCCCGCGAGATCAGCGGCGCGGCGCTGGCGGGCAGCCGCCAGGAGACCGGCAGCCGGTGCGGCTCGATCTCCGGGTTGTGCGCCAGCATGGTGACCACCGCGCTGCCGGACGGGTCGTACGACAGCCCGGCCCACTGCTCGGTGCCGACCACGGTGAACGGGTCCAGCTGGCCCGGGTCGCCGACGAACAGCGCCCGCTCGAACAGCCGGGCCACCGCGAGCAGGGCGTCCGAGCGCATCTGGTACGCCTCGTCGACGATCGCGTGCCGCCAGGGCGCCTCCGTCCGCACCCACTGCCACTTGGCCGAGGTGGAGATCACCACGTCGTGCTCGACCAGGTCGGCGACCTTGTCGGAGGGCGTGACGTTGGCGTGCTTCAGCACCTCCGGGCCGGGCCGGGAGTCCGCGGCGTGCAGCCGGCCGATCGTCAACTCCGGTGCCTTCTCGGCCAGTCGGCCCACCAGGTCGTCCACCTGGCCATTGGTCTGGGCGACGATCATCAGCCGCTCGCCGGCCCCGACCAGCTCGCGGGCGGCCCGCACCACGAGCGTCGACTTCCCGGCGCCGGGCGGGGAGTCCACCACCACGCCGCGCGGGGCGCCGGCCGGCGGACGGACGGTGGCCGCCAGGATCCGGGCCACCGCGGCGTCGGCGGCCGCGCCCGGGGCCTGCTCGGGGATCGAAGTGGTCATCACTCCCACTCCTCGGAGACGGACGGGGCGGGTACGGGCGCGGCGCCGGGCGGGCCGCCGTGGGTCCAGGGGGTGTCGTCCGGCTCGGGCAGCGGCGCGGACTGGCGCACCGTCAGCTCGAACAGGGTGAAGGTGACCGGCTCGCCGGGCTCGGGCAGGCTGCCCGGCTCCGGCTCCTTCCTGCGGCCCATGCCGGAGAGCACCCGCAGGGTGAGGGTGCCCTCGGCGGTGTCCACCGCGACGATCTCGGCCTTCTGCGGGCTCGGGCCGTGCACCCGGTGCACCTCCCGGCCGAGGTCCGCGTGCGGGCGGTCGGCGGTGCGCAGGGTGACCAGCGGGCGCGGCTTGGGGGAGCGGCCGGTGGTGTCCCAGTCCGGCACCACCTCCGTCACCACGCCGCTGAACGCCTCGCCGGACAGCCGGTGCTCGGCCATCGCCAGCGGGTCGTCCAGCGCCTCCTGGACGTCCAGGCGGGCCTGCTCGCGCTCGCGCTGGGCGAGCTTGCGGGCGGCGGTGACGGCGTCGTCCTGCCGGGGCTGCGGCGGCTCGCCGGCCGCCAGCCGGTCCCGGTGGCCGGTGTAGGACCAGCGGTCGCCCGTCCAGCGCTCCGCCAGGTGACCGGCCGGCGGCAGGGCGCGCAGCAGGTCCAGGCCCTGCCAGACGTCCCGCCAGGTGGGCAGCAGGACCGACGCCAGCGCCTCCTCCAGCGCCGTCACCGCCGCCCGCACGGCCGCCCGGGCGCGCGCGGCGGCGGCCTCGTCGCGCTGCTCGGCGCTGTGCTGCAGGGCGCCCACGGCGGAGTCGTAGCGGGTGATCGCCGGGGCCAGCACGAACTCGTCGAAGCGCGGGTCGGTGGCCGGGCCGGCCGGCGGGTGCAGCAGCTGACCCCGGTCGTCCCGGGCGGACTCGGCCAGCTCGGCCGCCTGCGCGCCGGTCAGGCCGTCCGGCGGGCGGTGCCAGGCGAGCCGGGCCGCCAGGTGCTGGTCCTCCAGGTGGCTCTGGCCGGTCGCCCAGTGCCGGGCCAGCAGGCCGGTCATCGGCAGCAGCAGCGAGGAGCCGGGCACCTGGGCGCGGTCGGTGAGGTGGGTCAGCCAGCGGCCGAGCAGCGGCACCCGGACCGGCGCCGGGTACGGGCCCGGCTCCTCGTCCTCGGCGGTGCGGCGGAAGCGGGTCGAGCGGCCGATCAGGGCGAGGTGGTGCACGCCCGCGCCGTTCGGCACCACCAGCTGCGGGGCGTCCGCGCACAGCTCGCGGAACACCTGGGTCTTCTCGCCGGTCTCCGGGTCCTTCTCGGAGCCCTCGATCTGCTCGACGTCCTCGGCGAAGGACTCCAGGTAGGGCAGCAGGTCGGCGGCCAGCTCGGCCAGGAAGTCGAACCGCAGGGTGCGGTTGAGCGGCTGCGGTACCAGGTGCAGCCGGGGCGCGTCCCGGTCGGTGCCGAGCATCACCGCGAGCGGCGCGCCGGACTCGCCGGCGGCCGTCAGCGGGACCAGCACCATCGGGCGGTCCGACAGGTGCCGGTGCCGGACGGTGGCCAGCGGCTCGGCCCGGCCGCTGCGGACGGCCTCCAGCCGGGCGAGGGTGGTGAGCAGACTCATGCGCGAGCCCCTTGGGTTTCCGCCCCCACGGCGCCGGCGCCCAGGGCTTCGGCGCGCAGGGCGGCCGCGTAGGCCAGGCGCTCGGCGGCGTCGTCCGCGCCGTCCAGGTCCTCGCTCTTGGTGCCGGCGGCGGCCAGCGCCTCGGCGACCGTACGGATGCTGCCCAGCTCACCGCGCACGCCCCGGCCGAGCTGCTCGACCCGGTCGTCGCAGCGGGCCCGGGCGCGGCAGTGGAAGCCGAGTTCGCAGGTGGAGAGGCAGTCCGGGCTGTACGCGGCGGGCACCGCCTCGACCGAGGCGGCCAGCTGTTCGGTGGTCCGGGCCGGCGCGCCGTCCTCGTCGGCGGCCAGGTCGAAGTCGGCGTCCGGCGGCAGCGCCGCCAGCAGCCGGCCGATGCCGGTCATCCGGCCCAGCTGGCGGCGGGTGGTGGCCAGTTCGCGGCGGACGTCCACGGCGACCGCGGTCGGCCGGTTGCCGAAGTCCTTGGGGCAGACCAGCAGCACGCTGGTGCGCGGGCTGCCCGGCAGCCGCTGCTCGGTGTACGGGTCCTCGGCGAGCGGCTGCCCGGCCGCCGCGGCGGCGAGCCGCTGGAGCGCCAGCACGTACACGGCGGCCTGCCGGGCGGCGGCGCCCACCTTGGCCGGGTCCGCGCCGCCGTCCAGCACCGGGAAGGACTTGATCTCGACCACGGTGCACCGCCCGCCGTGCACCACCAGCGCGTCCGGCTCCAGGTAGGCGGTGCTGCCGGCCACCCCCAGGCGCAGCATCGGGTGGTCCAGCAGCGTCCAGGCCTCCGGGTCGGCGGCGGCCAGGGCCAGCGCCTCGGCCGTCCGGTCGGCGCGCACGGCCGGGCCCGAGCGGTGCAGCAGGTCCGGCACTAGGAGCGGGGCGTGGCCGTCCACCGGGAGGCCCAGGTGGTGGCGGAGCGGCTCCAGCAGCGGGGCGTAGCCGTCGGCCTTCAGCCGGGACTCGAAGATCACGCCGCGGGCGATGGCGAAGGGGGACTGCCCGAAGGGGGCCGGGCGGCCGAGCCGGGCCGCCAGCACCGACTTGTCCACCCCGGCCGCGTCGAGCACGGCGCGGCGGTGGCAGCCCGGGTTGGCGGCCAGCGCGGCGAGGGAGCGGGCGTTCAGACTGCGCTGCGGGGCCGGTCCGCGCAGCTCCGCGAGCCGCTGGGCGAGCGGCTCAGCGGGCCCGCGCGGCGGGACGTTCGTCGAGACGTTCATGGTGCGGCCCAGTGTCGCATCCGGGTCCGACAACGCGGTGCGGACCGGCCGTTGGAGAGGCGGTCCGCGGCCGGAACCGGACGTCCGCCGCCCCCGGGCCGCGGCCGGAACCGGACACCTGCCGCCCCCGGTCCCGCGGCCGCCGGGACGGGCCCCTCGATCGTGGTCGCCGCCCGGGTGGGGGATCATGGAGCCCGGTGCTCAATGGTGAGACCGACCGACCGTTGCCACCGCCCCGTCGCTAGGAGTCCCCATGCCCGCCCGCATCGTGCTGGTCCGCCACGGCGAGACCGAGTGGTCCGCCACCGGCCGCCACACCGGCCGCACCGACATCCCGCTGACCGAGGAGGGCCGGGCGATGGCCCGGGCCCTCGGCGCCCGCCTCGCCAAGGCCCCCTGGAACGGGCTGCCGGACGCGCTCGTCTACACCAGCCCGCTCGGCCGGGCCAAGGAGACCTGCGAGCTGGCCGGCTTCGGCGACCGCGCGGTGGAGCGTCCGGAGCTGATGGAGTGGGACTACGGCCGCTACGAGGGCCGCACCGGCGCGGACATCCGCTCCAGCGACCAGCCCGGCTGGCTGATCTGGCGCGACGGGGTGCCCGGCGGCGAGAAGCTCTCCGAGGTGGCCGCCCGGGTGGACGCCTTCCTGGCCGGCCTCAACGAGGAGCACGGCGTCCCCGCCCCGGACACCACCGTGATGCACTGCGCCGACCGGGACGTGATCCTGTTCGCCCACGGCCACCTGCTGCGCATCCTCACCGCCCGCTGGCTGGGCCTGCCGCCCGAGTACGCCCAGCGGTTCAAGCTCGGTACGGCCGCGCTGTGCGTGCTGTCCTGGGAGTACGGCGCCCCGGCGGTGGAGGTCTGGAACGACCTGTCCCACCTGGAGGGCCTGGCCGCCGGGCACTGAGCCGGCTGTGCCGGGCGGCTTCGGGGCCCGTCGAGGCTAGGCCGGGCGGCGGGGCTCAGGCGGCCGCCGCCCGGTCGTAGTCGGTCAGGAACCGGCGCACCTCGGGCACCGCGACGTGCGGGCGCAGCCGTCCGGCGGTGTCCGCGAGCATGCTCCGGATCCGGGCCGAGCGGACGGCGCCGAACAGCGCGACGGCGGCCGAGCCGTGGTGCGCCGCCCCCGCCAGGTCCCCGCGGCCGAGCCGGTCGTGGGCCAGCTCGGCGGTGTACAGCACCCGGTTGCGGACGAAGTGCGGCTTCTGGAGCGCTATCGCCAGCCCGGCCTGCTCGCTCGCGCGGTCCCAGTCGCCGAGCGCCGACCAGCACTGCGACTGGAGGCCGGCGATCTCGGCCTCGCCGAAGAAGGACATCCACTCCGGGTCCCGCCCGCCGGGGCCCCGGTCGAACAGGGCGTACGCCCGGCCGAGCGCGCGCTCGCAGGAGACGCGGTCCTGGAGCAGCGCCCAGGCGCCGGCCTCGCGCATGGCCAGCAGGGCGAGCAGCCGCTCGGAGCCCAGGCCCCGGGCGGCGACCTGCCCGGCCTGGGCGGCGCGCAGCGCCTCGCGCGGGCGGCCGGCGTCCCTGGCCAGGAAGGCGCTGTTGCAGAAGACGTGCGCCTCCAGGGCGGAGTCCCCGGCCATCCGGGCGGTGGCGAGCGCCTCGGAGTAGAACGAGCGGGCGTCCGCGAGCCGGTTCGAGTCGTGGGCCAACCAGCCGACGGAGATGGCGAGTTCGCCCGCCCCGGTCTGCAGCCGGCGTTCCGTCTCCGGGCTGTACTCGCACTCGTTGAGCAGTACGTACGCGTTGCGCAGCGACCGCCCGGCGAGCTCGTACAGGGCGTCGGCGCCGTGCGCGTCGTCGGCCAGCCGGATCTCCCGGACGGCCTGTTCCACGCCGAGCACCTCGGCGGCGCCGACCCGGCGCAGCGGCCCCACCGGCCCGGGCCGGCCGGGCACCATCGGTTCGCCGCCGAGCAGCGACGGCGCGGTGAACTCCGCACCGGGGAAGGCGCCTTGGCCGGCGAGCGCACCGGGGGCGCCGTCGGCGCCGGCCTGCCGGCCGGCCGCCGAGGCCGGTCGGTCGATGCCGATCACGGAGGCCAGCGCGGTGGTGCCGCCGGCCAGGAACGTACGGCGACGCACGTCGTCGTTCTCCTCGTCGAGATTGGGCGATCCATCGGGCCCCCTGGGCACCGTCCCGCGGCTCGGCCACGGGGGCCCGTCCGGTGCGGCTGGATCCGTGTACGGCGAGGCAGCGTACGGGAGTTGAGTGGAGAGAGGTGAGCGCGGGGCGGGCGGGGGCGGGAACGTCGGGTGGAGCGGAGGGGGTTCGCTCCACCCGACGGACCGGTCCGCCGGGCGGCGGCGGACGGAGGTCCGGGGGGCGAAGCCGAGGTCGGTGAGCGCGCGGTCCGGCCACATGTGCCGGAACACCCGCTCGTAGGCGTAGTTGGGGCAGCGGATCTCACCGGACTCGACCCGCCCGACGTACCGGGCGTCGCAGGACACGTGCTCGCCGATCTCGCGGGCGGCCCTGCGGACGGCCGTGGCGAACTCGCCGGGAGAGCGGTCGCCGCGCAGTGCGCGCATCACGGCGTTGGGGGACGGACGGTTCGGCTCGGCCGGTGGGGTGGCTGCCATGGCGCCGAGAGTACTCGGAGTCACCGAGCAGACACATTCGGTTGGCGGGACATCTCGTGTCAACCCCGGGTAAAAAGGGCGATGTTGCGGGGTATCCGCCATGAAATGCCATGCCTTGCTGTAATGCGCCCCGTGGCCTGCGCCACGACCCCCGCGTTGTCCTGGTACGAGGAAGAAGCCCACGCCGTCGCCCGGCCCGTCCCAGCCGGGTGGCCCCTCCCAACGGCTGTGCTTCCGGACCCGACGAGGTACAGGAGAGCCCATGATGGCCACCGGACTGCCGCAGTACCGACCCGTCCCCGGGGGAGTGCTCGCCGGCGCGGCCCCCGCCCTGCTCCCCGAACCCGCCGACGACCGGCTCTCCGGCCGGGGACCGGTCGAAGGCGGCCGCCTCCCCCGCGGCGGCCACCGGCGCGAGCGCACCGTCCCCGAGGAGGGAGCCGTCGTCAGCGCCTGCGACACCGTGACCGTCGCCCTGCGGCACGGCCTGGAGGCCGTCGACATCCTGAGACTGCGCCGCGCCTGCGGAGTCGTCCTGCAGAGCCGCAACGGCAGCACCGTCTCCTTCCTCGTCCCGGCCGGCACCTGGGAGACCTGGCACCTGCCCGGCAGCTCCTGTACCGCGGGCGCCCTGCTGCCCGCCGCCACCGACCCGCGCTGGGTGATCCCGCCCTCCGGCACCGGCCGCACCGCCCGCCCCACCGACGCCTGGGTCCTCCGATCCGCCCTCTGCGAGGCCGCCTGCACACTCACCGCGGGCGGCCTCGGCCCGTTCTAGCGGGCGTGCCGCGCGGACCCCGCCGGGCCAGTCGACCTCCGGCCGGGCCCCCGTGGCACGCCCCTGACCAGCGGACGTCCCCCGGCGGCGGCGATAATGGCCGCCATGGGACGAAGCAGCAGAGCCGCACGCGGACCGGAACCCGAGGCCACCACCGGACCGGGCGGACGCAGCCACGCCCAGGGCCCGCTCAGCCGCCCCGTCGGCTCCGGCCTCGCCGAGCTGCGCCCCGACCGCGACCGCCCCGCCGCCTGGTCGCTGCTGATCGACGGCGCCCCGCAGTCCCTCGTCGACCTCGCCGACCCCACCCGCCTCGGCTTCGAGTACCAGCGCCGGCTCGGCCACCTGATCGACCTGGTCGCCCCGCCCGGCCGCCCGCTCACCGTCCTGCACCTCGGCGGCGGCGCCCTCACCCTCGCCCGCTACACCGCCGCGACCCGGCCGCGCTCCCGCCAGCAGGTCGCCGAGATCGACACCGCGCTCACCGAACTCGTCCGCGCCGAACTCCCCCTGGAACGCGGCTGGCAGATCAAGGTGCGCGGCGCGGACGCCCGCGGCGTGCTGGAACGCACCCCCGAGGACAGCGTCGACCTGGTGATCACCGACGTCTTCTCCGGGGCCCGCACCCCGGCCCACTGCACCACCGTCGAGTTCACCACCCTCGCCGCCCGCGCTCTCGCCCCCGGCGGCTGGTACGCCGCCAACATCGCCGACGGCGGCGCCCTGCCCTTCGCCCGCTCCCAGGTCGCCACCCTCGCCGCGGTCTTCCCCGAGCTCTGCCTGATCGCCGACCCCGCCGTGCTGCGCGGCAAGCGCTTCGGCAACCTCGTCCTCGCCGCCGCCCACACCCCGCTGCCGATCGCCGAACTCACCCGCCGTGCCGCCTCCGACTCCGCCCACGCCCGGGTCGAACACGGCCGCGCCCTCACCGACTTCGCGGCCGGCGCCGTCCCGGCGACGGACGCCACGGCGGCCCCGTCCCCGGAACCGCCGCCGGGGGTGTTCCGCTGACGGGCCGCTCGTCGCGGTAGGGGGTTCGGCGGTCCTGCGGGTGCTTCTCCGCACCGCTTCTCCGCACCGCTTCTCCGCACCCGCTCCGCCGGCCGTAAAACCGTTTGCCGACGACCGAGTCGCGGTCGACAATGGCGCTGCCGTCCGGCCAGCGACCCGAGGGGGCGTCATGGAGATCAGACCGGCCCGGCCGGAGGAGGCCGCGCTGCTCACCGGCATCGCGCTGCGGTCCAAGGCGTACTGGGGCTACGACGAGGCGTTCATGGCCGACTGTCGGGCGGAGCTGACGGTGGACGCCGGTGTGATCGAGCGGTCGGCCACGGCGGTGGCCGAGGACGACGGGCGGGTCCTGGGCTTCGTCTCGCTCTCCGGGGCGCCGCCGACCGGGTCGCTGGACCTGCTCTTCATCGAGCCCGAGTCGATCGGCCGTGGCGTCGGCCGCGCGCTGTTCGAACGGGCGAGGGGCCTGGCCGTGGCACTCGGCCTGTCTCGGCTCACCATCGAATCCGACCCGAACGCCGAGCCGTTCTACCTCGCGATGGGCGCCATCCGGATCGGCGCCGTCCCGTCCGGTTCGATCCCGGGGCGCGAACTCCCGCTGCTGGCCGTGGACCTGGCCACGCCTTAGGTGGGGCGGAGCGCTGCCGCCCGGCCCTGGGCCCGGTGGCCGGAGGTGTCCCGCCGCCTTCTCGCGGCTGCGCAGCGTCCCCATGCCTACAGGGTGGTCCGCTACGGCCGGGGCCGCTCAGTGGCCGCGTGGCAGTCCGCGGTGCTTGCACATGGCCGCTCCGGTGAGCAGGAGTCCGGCGGCGATGGGGACGAGGACGGCGGTCGCGGTGGCGGAGCCGTCTCCGGAGCCGGCCGCCGTGGCGGTGTCGGCGATGGCCGTCGTCTCGGGCGTGCTGTCGTGATCCGGGGCGGAGGTGGAGTCCGCCGTGCTGCCGGCTTCGGCGGTGGGTCCGCCCTCGTCGACGGCGGTGGTCGCCTCCTGGAGCAGGGGTTCCGTCGCGGCCTCGCGCTGCCGGGGGACGGTGGAGAGGGCGCCGCCGCGGTGCCGGGTGGCGGAGGGCGGGTCGGCGGGTTCGCCCTCGCGGGAGGCGCGGGGGCCGTCGGGCCGGGCCTGGGCGGGGACGGTGCCGAGCAGGCCGGAGGCGAGCGCGAAGGCGTCGGGGACGGCCGCCCGCTGGCCGGGCAGGGGCAGGCCGCCGGCCCGGATGCGTTCCTGGAGGGTGCCGCCGACGGCTCCGGCGACGCCGGTGATCCCCTCGGCGGGGCCGTTGCCGGTCGGCTCCCCGGCGGGCCCGGGGGAGCGGCCCGGCGGCCCGGACCCGACGGGACGTTCGGCTGACTGCCCGTCGAGGGCGGGTCCGTCGAGCACCGGCCTGTCGAGCACCGGCCGGTCGAGTGCCGGCCGGTCGAGTGCCGGTGCGGCCTGCAGCGCGCGGCGGACGGTGGGCCGGGCCGGGGCCGGTACCGGGTCGGCGGTGGCCGCGTACGCCCCGGGGGCGCCGAACCCCCAGAGCTGTGCGAGCAGGGCCCCGGCGGCCGCGAGGACCCGGGGGCGGGGCAGCCGCCGGGCGATCCCGCGGCGGGCGCCGGCGACGCCGCGCGGGGCGCCGCGGGGGACGGGTTCCTGGGGCTTGGTCGCGTGATTGGCTCGCACGTGAATCGAGAACGAGCGGCCGGGCGGTGAGGTCACGCCCGCCGTCACGGACAGTCATCGTACGGGTGGCCCCGGGCCTGTTCTCCCGGGGCCACCGACCGGGGGGCGGTCAGGAGTTGGGGCGCAGGGTCCAGGTGACCGTCATCACGCCGGTGACGGCTCCGTCGGCGCGGGTGATCTCGACGGTGACCGGGAACTCGGGGCGGCCGCCAGCGTCCAGCTCGGCGACGACCTCGGCGGCCGGGCGGCCGAGCAGCGCGGTGGCGGTGACCTCGCCCATGGCCAGCTTCTTGTACGCGATCTCGGCGTTCACGGCGAGCGGCACGGCCCGGGACAGCTGGTCGCCGAAGGCGGCGAGCACGATGCAGCCGCTGGCGGACTCGGCCAGCGTGAACATCGCGCCGGCGTGCGGGCCGCCGACGTGGTTGTGGTACGCGGGCTGGTCCGGGAGGCGGAGCACGGCGCGCTCCGGGGTGGTCTCCAGGTACTCCAGCTTGAGGGTGTGCGCCATCGGCACGGTGGAGTCGAGCATCTGGCCGATCGTGGGAGTGGTCATGGCGACGATGTTACTAGTCGGTAGCTTCTGGGGGCAGGGGTCGCCGCAAAGCCGATCCGGCGGGCGCGTGTGAGGGAGCGCACACGCGGACGAGGGGGCGCGTGCGCAGCTGAGGCCGTGTCCGGCTGAGGTGGTGTTCGACCGAGGCCGTGTTTGACCGAGGGAGGCGAAAACGCCTGAGGGGCCGATCTCTTGAAGAGATCGGCCCCTCAGGCTCTGGGGTGAGTGACGGGACTCGAACCCGCGGCCACCTGGACCACAACCAGGTGCTCTACCAACTGAGCTACACCCACCATCTGTCCGGCCCGTTCCCGCTCTCGCGTTCCCGTTCCGACAGGAAGAACTCTACAGGATCCGAGAGGGTGCTCGCGCCAGGGTTTCGCTCCGGCGAACGCGGGCACCTTCCCGGTCCCTCCGACAGGGGTCCGCCGGGCGGTTCCGGGCGGTTCCGGGCGGTTCCGGGGCGGCCCGCCCGGGGCGGGCCCGGGCTCAGCTCCCCGGGGCCTGGTACTTCCCGGCGATCGCCCGCGCGGTGTCGGCGTCCGGGCCGGGCTGCGGGACGAACACCGCCTCGCGGTAGTACCGCAGTTCGTCGATGCTCTCCCGGATGTCGGCGAGCGCCCGGTGGTTGCCGCCCTTCTGCGGGCTGTTGTAGTACGCCTTCGGGTACCAGCGGCGGGCCAGCTCCTTGATCGAGGAGACGTCCACGATCCGGTAGTGCAGGTGCTTCTCCAGGGCCGGCATGTCCCGGGCCAGGAAGCCGCGGTCGGTGGCCACCGAGTTGCCGCACAGCGGGGTCTTCCCGGCCTCCGGCACGTGCTCGCGCACGTAGGCGAGCACCCGCTCCTCGGCCTCGGCCAGGGTCACGCCCTGCTCCAGCTCCTCCAGCAGCCCGGAGGCGGTGTGCATCTCGCGCACCACCTCGGGCATGTTCGCCAGCGCCTCGGCCGGCGGCCGGATGATGACGTCCACGCCCTCGCCGAGGATGTTCAGCTCGGAGTCCGTCACCAGCACCGCGACCTCGACCAGGGCGTCCTGGTCGAGGTCGAGGCCGGTCATCTCACAGTCGATCCATACCAAACGGTCATTCACACAACTCACCCTACGGCGCGATCACGCGCCGCGGGGACCGGTGGAGCCGAGCGGGGTGCCTCGGCCTGGTGCTCCTCCGGTCCGTCGTGCGTGCCGTGGCCGTCCGGGTGCTCGCCCTCCCGGCCGGTCAGGACCGTGTGGCCGTCCCGTCCGGTCCGGACCTCGCGCGCCGCCCGGGCGCCCTCGGGCGCGGGCCGGCCGGCCTGGCCGCGGACCTGCGGAGCCCGGGCCTGGCGGCCGCGGAGCTCGCCCGGGCCGGAGCCCGGCTGCCCGGCGGGGGCCGGCATCCGTCCGGTGGCCGCGCCGTGGCCGCGCCCGGCCGAACCGGGGTCGTCCGCGGGCCGCTCGGCCGCGCTCCGGTGCCCCTGGCCCTGACCGCGCACCCCCGGCTGAGGGAGGCCGTCCTCCGCCGCCGCGTGCTCGGCGGTGCGCGGCGGACGACCGGTCCCCGACCCGGCCTGCGGCGGAACCACCGGCGGCCGCAGCGGACCGCGCCCAGCCGCACCCTGCTGCCCGGGGTGCGACTGCTGCGAGGCCTGCTGGTGCGGGTACGGCTGACCGCCGCGGGCGTGGAAGGCCTGGCCGGTCGGCGTCCCGACCTGGCCCGGACCGAACCCGCCGGGCTGGCCGTGGCCGCCCGGCTGCCCGTGCTGACCGTGCGGCACCGGCTGCCCGTGCGAACCGACCGGGAGCGGCGCGCCCGGACCGGCCGGGAACGGCTGCCCCGACGGCATGCCGTGGGCCCCGCCGAACAGCGGACCGCCCGCCGGGACGACCGCGCCCGCCGGGTGCGGGATCGCTCCGGACAGCCGCAGGTCGCCGAGCGCACCGGCCGGCGCGGTCGGCTGCTGACCGGGACGGCGGGCCCGGTAGCTGGTCCGGTACGCGGCCGGGGAGACCCCGAGCTGGCGGCGGAAGTGCCCGCGCAGCGCCACCGGCGAACGGAACCCGCACCGGCGCGCGACGTCGTCCACCGACAGTTCCGAGGTCTCCAGCAGCCGCTGCGCCTGGAGCACCCGCTGGGTGATCAGCCACTGCAACGGCGCGCTGCCGGTGAGCGTGCGGAACCGCCGGTCGAAGGTGCGCCGGCTCATGTACGCGCGAGCCGCCAGCACCTCGACGTCGAACTGCTGGTTGAGGTTCTCCAGCGCCCAGGTGACCACCTCGGCCAGCGGGTCGTTGCCGATCTCTTCAGGTAAAGACTGATCGATGTACTGGGCCTGTCCTCCGCCGCCGCGGCGGCTCGGCACCACCAGGCGGCGGGCCAGCGCATTGGCCGCCTCGGCGCCGTGGTCGCTGCGCACCACGTGCAGGCACAGGTCGATGCCGGCGGCGGTACCGGCCGAGGTGAGCACGTCGCCGTCGTCGACGAACAGCTCGCGCGGGTCGACGTGGACCCGCGGATAGCGCTTGGCCAGCGTCGGCGCGTACATCCAGTGGGTGGTCGCCGGGCGGCCGTCGAGCAGGCCGGCGGCGGCCAGTACGAAGGCGCCGGTGCAGAGCCCGATGATCCGGGCGCCCTCGTGGTGGGCCTTGCGCAGGGCGGTGATCGCCTCGACCGGCGGGGGCTGGGAGATCGAGCGCCAGGCCGGTACGACGATCGTGCCGGCCCGGGCGAGCGCCTCCAGGCCGTACGGCGCGGAGAGGGTCAGTCCGCCGGTGGTGGCCAGCGGGCCCTCCTCGCCGGCGCAGACCAGCAGGCGGTAGCGGGGCACCCCGGCGTCCTGGCGGTCCACGCCGAAGACGGAGAGCGGGATGGAGCTCTCGAAGATCGGGGCGCCGCCGAAGATCAGCACCGCGACGGTCTCCCGGCGGCGCCGGCCGGACAGCTTGCGCGGGGCGGAGGCCGTCACCGGGGTCGGGGAGCCGTTCGCGCCGGGCCCGCCGTGGCCCAGCGGGCCGTGGCCGGAGCCGAGCGCGAGGCCGCCGAGCGGACCGCCGCCCGGCCCGGCGGCGACGGTGCCGCCGCCGTTCGGGCCCGGGGCGCCGCCGCCGTAGCCGGGGTGGCCGGAATGACCGGGGTGACCGAGCTGGCCGCCGTAGCCCGGGTGGCCGGAATGACCGGGGTGGGCGGGATGTCCCGGGTGGCTGGAATGGCCCGAGTGCTCGCCGCCGTAGGTCTGGCCGGGACTGACGGGTCCTCGGCTGACGGGTTGTCCGCCGAAGGACTGTCCGCCGAAGGCCGGCTGGCCCCCGTAGGCGGGCTGTCCTCCGTAGGATGCCGCCGCGCCGTGGTCCGCCGTGGCCGGCGCCGCGCCGGGGCCGATGCCGGTGCCCGCCCCGGGGGAAGGCACCGCGGAGTACGAGGAGTGCGAGGCGGCGCCCGGGGTGCCGGAGGTGCGGGTGGTGGCGATCGCGGCGGTGCCAGTGCTTCTCGCGGACCGACCCGAGCTGCCGGCCGCCGCCTGGCCGCTGTCAGGACCCGCGTCGCTCCTGCTCACCCTGCTCAAGGCGCTCAAGCCCCCTCGGTGGTGTGGTGTGGGTGGTGCGGCACTGCTGGCCAAGATCGAAATCTATCGGGTGGACCATTGCCGTTGTGACAAGTTCACCATCCGACGCTATGTCGACATGGCAATTTGGCGTGATGCATTCGATCACGAAGCGTGGCACCCGTCGACCTTTCTGGGAAGAGGGCCAGGGCAACGGTGGCTGGTTGTCGCGGAACGGTTCCTGGGGCGTCCGGCTCCGGTGCGCCCGGCCGGCTGGTCTGGGCTGCGGATTTGCCCAAGCGGGAGGGATCGACGCGAAATTGACCGAAAATCGGCGGTGCACGAGGGGGCGCACGGGGAGAAGTCGTGCGCCTCCCAGGCTTCATCCGGCCAAGCCTGGGACGGCGGAACCGGGAACCGGAGCACCGGGTTACGGTCCTGCCGTGAACACCAACAGCCGGCTCGAACGGGCCAACGACAACGCCGCCGCCTTCTGGCTCGCCCAAGCCCGTGTCCACGGCTGGCAGTCCCGCACCCGCCCGGGGCTGACCGCGGTCCGGTGCGCCCGGACCCCGGACGACGCGCACCGCATCGTGGTGACCCGCCCCTACGACGAACCGGCCGCCGTGGAGCAGGAGTTGGCGGAGCTGATGGCCGATTGGTCGACCATACGCTGCACCGTGGAGGACCCGTACGACGGGCTCGACCTCACCGGCCTCGGCGCCACCCGGATGCCGCTCATGCCGGTGATGGTCCGGGACCCGGGACCGGTCGAGGGAGCGACCACCGACCTGCCCGTGGTCTCGGAGGCGCACGGGGGCGGCGTCCTGACGGTCGATGAGGCGCGGGACGGCGACAGCTTCGCCCTGGTCGAGCGGACGATCGTGGAGGGCTTCCCGCTGCCCGCCCGACAGCCCTGGGTCCGGGGCGAGGCCCTCCCGGAGCGACTGCTGGACGTACCCGGCTGGCGGGGCTGGCTCGGCCGCGTCGACGGCGCGGTGGCGGGCACCTGCCTCACCTATGACGACGGCCAGGCAACCGGCGTGTACTGGGTCGCCACCCTGCCCGAGCAGCGCGGCCGGGGCGCGGCCCGCGCCGTCCTCCGGACCGCCCTGGCCCACGCGCACCCGGACCGCCCGGCCACCCTGGTCGCCACCGCGCTCGGCGAACCGCTCTACCGCAAGCTCGGGTTCGTCGAGCAGGCCCGCACCTGCTGGTGGACCCGTACGGCGGTGGCGGCGACGGCGTAGCCGGGGCGGCGGGTGGAGTCGGTGGGGCGGGCGAACGGCTGACGGCGGCGCGGGGGCGGGCAGGGGCGGCGGCAGGGGCGGTGGGGGAGCGGGGCCGGAGCGGGGCAGGGAAGTAGGGGGCGGGGAAGCGGAGGGGGCTCGGGCGGGGTGTGGCCGAGGCGTTACCGGGCGGCCGCCACGGCGGCCGCGGACGAGGCCGCGGACGAGGCCGCAGGGGGCACGGCGGCGAAGGCGGTCCGGGCGGGGACGGCGCCGTCGGGCCCGCTGCCGAGGGGCTTCGGACGGACGGCTCCGGCCGTGGCGTTGGCCGCGGCGCCGGCCGCGGTCGGTGCGGGCCGGAGGCCGTCCGCGGCCGGACCCGGTCTGCTCCCCGTCCTGGTCCCGGAGCCCGGGCCGGTCTCCGGACGGGCCTCGGCGATCAGGGCAAACCCGCCGGATCGGTTTCGGACACCCGGCCCACCTGCGGCGGTGGCCTGGCCGGCGGTCCCGGCGGCCGCGGGAACGGATGCACTCGGGCCGTCCACGGCGGCCACCGCGGGACGTGCGCCGGACCGTGCGCCGACCAGCGCCGTCGCGTGAACCGGTGCTCCCGCCGCGGCCTTCCGGAGCGGCCCGCCGGAGCGGACGTCCGGCCGCGGCGAGGGCGCGTTCCGCGCGGCGAGGACCTGGCCGACGGCCTCCGGCAGACCGGCCGCCTTCAGCGTCGGCCGGTAGCCGCTCTCCGCCCACGGCCGGCCGTGGTGCAGCCAGACGCTGCGCAGTCCGGTGAGTTCGGCACCGGCGATGTCGGCGGGCGCGTGGTCCCCGATCATCCAGGTGTGCTCGGCCCAGTCCCCGGTGGGGGCGATGCCGCACCGCTGGGCCGCCATCTCGAAGATCAGCGGGTCCGGTTTGACGCAGTCGGCCTCCTCGGAGATGACCCAGCCGTCGACCAGGGGGCCGAGCCCGGTCCGCCGGATCTTCTCCAACTGCGGTCGGGTGCCGCCGTTGCTGACGATCCCCAGCGTCCACCCGGCGGCCCGGGCGACCCGGAGCGCCTCGATGTGCCGGGGCGGGCAGTGGATGTGGGAGTTGATGCCGCGTCGGTAGTGGGCGGTCAGGAAGTCGGCGGAGACGTCCAGCCCGTAGCGCCGCCGGACCGCCGACAGTACGGTGCTGCGCGGTACGTAGCCGCCGCCGTCGAGGGTGACGAACCAGTCGAGGTCGACCGGCGGGAGGTCGTGCTCGGACAGGAAGTCCTGCGCCCAGGCCCGGTAGGCGGCGTCCCGGGGCAGCAGGGTGTTGTCGAGGTCGAACAGGAGCAGGGACATGCCGAGCATGGTGCCAGCGGCCGCGCCTATGCATATGGCAAATGCCAGACGGCGTCGCGAAGCCGTACGCGTTGGCTGAAACGGCCTCCGCACCCCCGTGGCGGGCGGTGAGGCACGGGTTCACCGGGACTGTCGGGGCAGGTCGGACGTCACGGTTCGCGACGCGCCGCAACGGATCGTCGCCGATCCATGACAGTCCGGTCACGGTGTCCCGTGGGGCTGTTGCGCCGCCCGGTCCGCTCAGTCAAGCTCCAGGGAACCTCCTTTCCGGAGGGGGCGCGATCGCCTGTGGGCGGGGCGCACAGCCTCGGCGGGCGCATCCCCCTTTCGCGGGAAGAACGTCGCTCCGGGGCTTCCTCGCTGGGCGGGGCCCCAAGCCCGTCGTACTCTGAAAGGAACAGGTCACATACGGTGCTGCGCGGCGCAGACCGACGTCATCCCGTGGGCGGGCCTGCTGCCCGGGCAGCGTTGTCCTCCTCTCCTGTCGGCCCCTCTCCATCGAAGAGCCGTGAGCCATGGCTGGTTTTGAGCCTCCCCGACCGGTTGAACCGGACACGTCCCGCAGCGTGGACCCGGCCCGCGGGCCTGCCGCCGATCGTTCCGACGGCCGCGCCGAGCTGTGCGCCGACCAGCGCGGCGAGGACGGCCGTGACCGCCACAGTGACCACCTCGGCGACGACCACGACGACCAGGACGGCAGTCACGGTAGTTACGGCAGCCACGGCGACGAACGCGACCGTGGCCATGGCGGCGAACGCGACGGAGGCCGCGGGGACGACAGCGCGGGCGGGTCTGTCGACGGGCCTGCCGACACTGCCGGCGAACGAGCCGACGCGCGCGCCGAGGCCTCGGGCCGCATCCCGGGCGTGCGGACGGGCCACGAGCGGGTCGACGACGACAGCGGCGTCGCCGACGACGCGGAAGGGTTCGAGGCGGCCGGAGCGGCCCGCGCGGCCCGGCCGGCGGCCGACGTGCCACAGCCCGCGGAGCCAGGGGAGCCCGGCCCCGGGCGCGACGGCCCGCTGGGCTTCGCACGCGCTCTGCGCGGCCTCGCCCGTCGGGGCAGCCTCGCCCGCCGTGACCGCCCGGGGCCCCGCCAGCGGCGTGGCGAGCCTCCGGCCGACCCCGCCGGGGTTCCGGTGACGGGCCGCCTGGGCCCGGGGGCCGAGCACCCGGAGGCGGCTTCCGGCGCGGCCGGCCCGCTGGGCGGGCCCACCGAGCCGTCCGGGCAGGACACCCCGGCGCCGTCCCTCGACCCGGTGTTCCAGCACGGTGTGGTGGTCGGCTTCGACGGCTCGCTGTCGAGCGAGCGCGCCCTCGCCTACGCCGTCGGCATGGCGCGCCGCTCGCAGTGCGGCCTGGTGATCGTGCACGTCGCCAACCGCCTGCCCGCCACGGTCTGGGCGGGCTGCGAGCCGCCCGTCTTCGTCGACCTCCCCGACCACCGGACCGAGGTCCTCGGCCTGGAGCTCGCCTGCGCGGACTTCCTCACCGGGGTGCCGTGGATCCTGGTCGAGCGCGGAGGGGACATCTGCCACGAGATCGAGGAGGTCGGCCGTGAGTACGCCGCCGACGCGATCGTCGTCGGCACGACGCACGGCCTTCTCGGCAAGATCTTCGGCTCGGTCTCCGGACGGCTGGCGCGGCGGGCCAACCGCCCGGTGATCGTGATCCCCTGAGGCCCTGTTCCGGCGGCTTCTCCCGAAGCCGCCGCGACACCTCCTCCTACGCCTCCTTCTGACGCCTTCCCCTGACGCCTCCTTCGCCGTGGCGCTCCCCAACTCTCGTCGCGGAGCGGTGTGTTGACCGGTGTGCCGGCCCGGTGGGCGTGGCTCAGGAGGCGACCGTCAGGATGCGGTCGTCACGAACCGACGCCGAGCTCCCGGGCGATGAGCATGCGCTGGACCTCAGACGTGCCCTCCCCGATTTCCAGGATCTTGCAGTCGCGCCAGAAGCGGGCGACCGGGAATTCGTTCATGAAGCCGTACCCGCCGTGGATCTGGGTCGCCTCGCGGGCGTTGTCGACGGCGGCCTCGGACGAGTACAGCTTCGCGATCGCGGCCTCCTTCTTGAACGGTTCGCCGTGCAGCAGCCGGGAAGCGGCGTCCCGCCAGGCCAGGCGGGAGGTGTGGGCGCGCAGCTCCATGTCGGCAAGCTTGAACTGGATGGCCTGGTTGGCGCCGATCGGCCGGCCGAAGGCCCGGCGCTCGCCGGAGTACTTCACGGACTCGTCGACGCAGCCCTGGGCCAGGCCGGTGGCCAGGGCCGCGATCGCGATGCGGCCCTCGTCGAGGATCCGCAGGAACTGGGCGTAGCCTCGGCCACGCTCGCCCAGCAGGTTGGCCGCGGGAACGCGGCAGTCGGTAAAGGACAGTTCGCGGGTGTCGGATGCGTTCCACCCGACCTTCGAGTACTTCTTCGAGACCTGGAAGCCGGGGGTCCCGGTGGGCACGATGATGGAGGAGATCTCCCGTGCAGGCGAGCGGAATTCGCCCTCTTCACTCGAACGAGCGATCGGTTCGGTGAGCGCGGTGACGGTGACCAGGCCGGTGATGTCGGTGCCGGAGTTGGTGATGAAGCACTTGGTCCCGTTGATGACCCACTCGTCGGTGGCCTCGTCGTACCGCGCCGTGGTCCGGGTGGCCCCCGCGTCCGACCCGCCCTCCGGCTCGGTGAGGCCGAAGGCGCCGAGGAGTTCGCCCGAGGTCAGCCGGGGCAGCCACTCGCGCTTCTGCTCCTCGGTGCCGAACCGGTAGATCGGCATCGCGCCGAGCGAGACGGCGGCCTCCAGGGTGATCGCCACCGAGGAGTCCACGCGGGCGAGTTCCTCCAGGGCGAGGCCGAGGGCGAAGTAGTCGCCGCCCATGCCGCCGTACTCCTCCGGGAAGGGCAGGCCGAACAGGCCCATCCGCCCCATCTCCCGGACGATCTCGTACGGGAACTCCTCCCGCTCGTAGAACCCGCCGATCTTCGGCGCCACCACGTCCTGGGCGAACTCGGCGACGGTGCGCCGCAGTTCCTCGTACTCGCTGCTGAGCCTGTGGTCGAACACGGTGATCCTCCTGGCGCCCGGCCGGGCCGGCCGCGGACGTGAGCGGGGTGACCGGCGTCCGTCGGACGGTGTGACGGTCGCACGGTGCGATTGAGGGATGGACTGTCGATCGGTGCGGGTGGTGCGGGGCGCCGGCCGGATGGTGCGGGCGGCCGGCGCCGGGGACGGGAGCGGGTGGTCAGCCCCCGGCGGAGCCGAGCAGGGCCTGGACGGTGCGGGACGGGCTCGGGCGGCCGAGGCGCCCGGCCATCCACCCGCTGGTCGCGACGAGGGAGCGCAGGTCGACGCCGGTCCGGATGGCGAGCCCGTGCAGCATCCAGACCAGGTCCTCGGTGGCCAGGTTGCCGGTGGCGCTCTTCGCGTACGGGCAGCCGCCCAGGCCGCCCGCCGAGGCGTCCACCGTGGTGACGCCCTCGCGCAGGGCCGCCAGGGTGTTGCTGAGCGCCTGGCCGTAGGTGTCGTGGAAGTGCACGGCGAGCCGGTCGACCGGGACGCCGGCCCGCGCGAAACCCGCCAGCAGGGCGGTGACCTGGCCCGGGGTGGCGACCCCGATGGTGTCGCCGAGGCTCAGCTCCGCGCAGCCCAGCTCCAGCAACCGCACGCCGTACCGGACCACCTGGTCGACCGGGACGGGGCCCTCCCACGGGTCGCCGAAGCACATCGAGAGGTAGCCGCGGACCGCGACCCCGGCCTCGGTGGCCCGGCCCACGACCGGGCGGAACATCGCCATGGCCTCGTCCGCCGAGCGGTTGAGGTTGCGGCGGGCGAAGGTCTCGGTGGCGCTGGCGAACACCGCGATGTCGGTGGCGTGGTGGGCGAGCGCGCGGTCCAGGCCGCGCTCGTTGGGCACCAGCACCGGCAGCCGCAGGCCGGGGTGGCGCTCCGGCAGACCGGCGAGCCGGGGGACCAGCTCCTCGGCGTCGGCCAGCTGCGGTACCCATTTCGGGTGAACGAAGCTGGTGGCCTCGACGGTGCGCAGCCCGGCGGCCGCGAGCCGGGCGATGAACTCGGCCTTGACCTCGACCGGTACCAGGGACTTCTCGTTCTGCAGGCCGTCGCGCGGCCCGACCTCGTGGATCCGGACCTCCTCGGGCAGGCCGGGGGCGCGGACCGGATCGGGCAGGCCCAGGTCGAGGGCGTCGGGCTCGCGGGCGGGGGCGGGGGTGGTCACGACCGCACCTCCGCGGGCCCGGCGGGGACGGTGGCGGCGGCCGGCCCGGCAGGGGCGCCCTCGACCGACGCGTCCTCGACCGGGGTGACCACGACCAGCAGGTCCTCCATCGCGACGGTGGCGCCGGCGGTGGCCCGCAGCTCGGCCACCACGCCGTCGTGCGGTGCGGCGATCACGTGTTCCATCTTCATGGCCTCCAGCACGAGCAGGGGCTGTCCCTTGCGGACCGTCTCGCCCGCCGTGGTCTTGACGACGGTGACGGTGCCGGGCATCGGGGCGGTCAGGGCGCCGTGGTGCGCGCCGGCCCCGGTGGCGCTCTCGACGACCGGGTCGTAGGCGTGCAGCGGCCAGGCGTCGCCCTCGACGCCGAGCCAGGTCGCCGGTCCGGCGGCGGGGCCGGGGGTGGCGTCGGTGGCCAGCGAGAACGTGGTCCGGAGGCCGTCGACGGTCAGGTGCAGCCGGTCGCCGGCCAGGCTCGCGCGGGCGCGGTGCGCGGGGCCCCCGTCGAGCCGGAGCTCCAGCTCGCGGACGGGCCCGGCGGAATTGTCAGTGGCATCGGCTACGTTGCCCGCAGTGATCGAACGGATGCTCACCGCCACCGGGTCCTGGCCGGGGGTGCGGAGTCGGTGGGTGGTCCAGGCAGGGGTGCCGCCCAGGCGCCAGCCGGAGGGAAGGGAGAACGGGTCGGTCCAGCCGCCGGGATCGGCGGGCGGAGTGAGTTCCAGGTGCCGTGCCAGCGCGGCCGCGTAGTAGAGGAGGTGAGCGGGCGACGGCGGTTCGGCCGCCGAGGCCGCGTCGGGGTCGGCCGCGTCCGGGTCGGTCGCGTTCGTGGGGGAGTACGGCGAGGTGAGCAGGGCCGGCTGCTCCTGGGCCGTCCGCTCCACGAGGCCGGTGTCCAGCCGGCCGGCGGCGACCTCGGGGTGGGCGAGCAGTCGGCGCAGGAAGCCGGTGTTGGTGGTGACACCCAGGATGCGGGTGTCGGCCAGCGCCGCGCGGAGCCGGCGCAGCGCGGTCGGGCGGTCGGGCCCGTACGCGATGACCTTGGCGAGCATGGGGTCGTAGGCGCTGGTGACGACGGTTCCGGGGGCGACCCCGGAGTCGACGCGGATGCCCTCGCCCCGGGGCTCGTCCAGGGTGAGGATGCGGCCGCCGGTGGGCAGGAAGTCCCGTTCCGGGTCCTCGGCGCAGATGCGGGCCTCGATGGCGTGGCCCAGGAAGGAGACGTCGGACTGGGCGAGGGAGAGCGCTTCGCCGGCGGCGACGCGCACCTGCCACTCGACCAGGTCGAGCCGGGCCGCGTCCGCGCCGACGGCGACGGCGAGCTCGGTGACGGGGTGTTCCACCTGGAGGCGGGTGTTCATCTCCATGAAGAAGAAGTCCCGCACCCCCTCGGCGGCGGAGGCGGGGGCGTCCGGGTCGATGCCGGGAACGATGAACTCCACGGTGCCGGCACCGGTGTAGCCGCAGGACTCCGCGGCGCGGACGGCCGCGGCGCCCATCGCGGCACGGGTCTCGGCGTTGAGGAGAACGGAGGGAGCCTCTTCGATCAGTTTCTGGTGGCGGCGCTGCAGGCTGCACTCGCGCTCGCCGAGGTGGACGGTGGTGCCGTGGGCGTCGGCGAGCACCTGCACCTCGATGTGGCGCGGCCGGTCGACCCAGCGCTCCAGCAGCAGGGTGTCGTCGCCGAAGGCGGTGCGGGCGACGCGGCGGGCGGCGGCGATCTCGGTGGGCAGGTCGGCGCGGTCCCGCACGAGGCGCATGCCCTTGCCGCCACCGCCGGCGGACGGCTTGAGCAGCACCGGGTAGCCGATCTCGTCGGCGGCGGCGACGAGGTCCTCGTCGGTGGGCGCGGTGGCCTGGCTGCCGGGGACCACCGGGACGCCGGCGGCCCGGACGGCCTCCTTGGCGTTGATCTTGTCGCCCATCAGCTCGACCGCACCGGGAGGTGGTCCGATGAAGACGAGGCCCGCGTCGGCGCAGGCGCGGGCGAAGCCGGCGTTCTCGGCGAGGAAGCCGTAGCCGGGGTGGACGGCCTGGGCGCCGGTGCGGCGGGCCGCGGCCAGGATCTGGTCGGTCCGCAGGTACGTCTCGGTCGCCGAGCTGTCGCTGCGGTCGGCCGGGCCGAGCCGGACCGCGACGTCGGCCTCGCGGACGTGCGGCGCGTCGGCGTCCGCGTCGCTGAACACGGCGACCGAACGGACGCCGAGCCGTCGCAGGGTGCGGATCACCCGCAGGGCGATCTCGCCGCGGTTGGCGACCAGAACTGTGTCGAACATGGGAGGCGTTCCTCCGGGTCGAGGGGAGCCGTACGAAGGAGGTGGCGGTGGGCGGTCGGGCGCCGGCCCGGGTGGGCCGGCGCCGCGGGGAGTCACACCCGGAAGGGAGGATTCACGGACGCGGGGGTGACACGAGGAGGCGTCACATGCGGAAGACGCCGTACGGAGCGGGCGGCGCCAGCGGGGCGTTGGCGCAGGCGGTGAGGGCGAGACCGACGACGGTGCGGGTGTCCATCGGGTCGATCACGCCGTCGTCCCAGAGCCGGGCGGTGGCGTAGTAGGCGTTGCCCTGGCGCTCGTACTGCTCGCGGACGGGGCGCTTGAACTCCTCCTCCGCCTCGGTCGGCCACTGCTCGCCGTGCGCCTCCAACTGGTCGCGGCGGACGGTGGCGAGGACGGAGGCCGCCTGCTCGCCGCCCATCACGGAGATCTTGGCGCCCGGCCACATCCACAGGAAGCGGGGTGAGTAGGCCCGGCCGCACATCGAGTAGTTGCCGGCTCCGTACGATCCGCCGATCACCACGGTCAGCTTCGGGACGCGGGTGCAGGCGACGGCGTTGACCATCTTGGCGCCGTGCTTGGCGATGCCGCCCGCCTCGTACTGCCGGCCGACCATGAACCCGGTGATGTTCTGGAGGAAGAGGAGGGGGATGCCGCGCTGGTCGCACAACTCGATGAAGTGGGCGCCCTTGAGGGCGGACTCGGCGAACAGCACGCCGTTGTTGGCGACGATACCGACCGGGTGGCCGTGGATCCGGGCGAAGCCGGTGACCAGGGTGGCACCGTACTCGGCCTTGAACTCGGCGAACCGGCTGCCGTCCACCAGCCGGGCGATCACCTCGCGCACGTCGTAGGGCGTGCGCGGGTCGACCGGCACGGCGCCGTACAGGCCGGCCGGGTCGACGGCCGGCGGCTCGACCGGGGTGAGCGGCCACGGCCTGGCCTCGCGCGGGCCGAGCCCGGCCACGATCGTGCGGACGATGGAGAGGGCGTGGGTGTCGTCCTCGGCCAGGTGGTCCGTCACGCCCGAGGTGCGGGAGTGCAGCTCGCCGCCGCCCAGCTCCTCGGCGGTGACCACCTCGCCGGTGGCGGCCTTCACCAGTGGCGGACCGCCCAGGAAGATCGTGCCCTGGTTGCGGACGATCACGGCCTGGTCGCTCATCGCCGGGACGTACGCGCCGCCGGCCGTGCACGAGCCGAGCACGGCGGCGATCTGCGGGATGCCCGCGGCGGAGAGCCTGGCCTGGTTGTAGAAGATCCGGCCGAAGTGGTCGCGGTCCGGGAAGACCTCGTCCTGCATCGGGAGGAAGGCGCCGCCGGAGTCCACCAGGTAGACGCAGGGCAGCCGGTTCTCCAGCGCGACCTCCTGGGCACGCAGGTGCTTCTTCACCGTCATCGGGTAGTAGGTGCCGCCCTTGACGGTGGCGTCGTTGGCGACCACCACCACCTCGCGCCCGGCGACCCGGCCGATGCCGGCGATCACTCCGGCCGCGGGGGCCGCGCCGTCGTACATCCCGTCGGCGGCCAGCGGGGCCAGCTCCAGGAAGGGGGAGGCCGGGTCGAGCAGGGTGTCCACGCGGTCGCGGGGCAGCAGCTTGCCGCGTGAGGTGTGCCGGGCGCGGGCCTTGGCACCGCCGCCCAGGGCGGCCGCGTCGAGCTTCGCGCGCAGCTCGGCGACCAGGGCGCGGTGCGCCTCGGTGTTGGCGCGGTACGCCTCGGAGCCCGGGTCGGCGGAGCTGCCGAGCCGGGGTGCCGGTGCGGCTGCCGCGGCCGGGGCGGCGCCGGGCGCCACCGCCGTGCCGGTCGCTGCGACGAGCCGGACGCCGGTGGGTGTGCCGGCGGTTGAGTTGACCATTCCCAAGAGCTCCCTTGCCCTCGGACCAGGTGGGCAGCCGGGTGCGGTCCGCCCGTGATCGCCACGTTAATTAACGTTAACTTACGCGCCCAGGTTAACGGCCGATAACCCGACTGTCTACGATGGACGGCATGCCCAACGTCCCCGCCGCCTCCGCGCTCCCCCGCCGTGACCAGATCCGCCGGGAGGCCGCGAGGCTGTTCGCCGCCCGGGGCTTCCTCGGCGTGGGCGTGGACGAGATCGGCAAGGCCGTCGGCATCAGCGGCCCCGCGCTCTACCGCCACTTCGCCGGCAAGGACGCGATGCTCGCGGACCTGCTGATCGGCATCAGCGAGCGCCTGCTGGACGAGGGGCGCCGCCGCGCGGGCGGCGGCGAGGGCCCGGCCGCCACGCTGGACGCGCTGATCAGCGGCCACGTCGACTTCGCGCTGGGCGACCGGGACCTGATCACCCTGCACGACCGCGAGCTGCTGAACCTCAAGGAGGAGGACCGGCGCACCGTCCGCCGGCTCCAGCGCGGCTACGTCGAACTGTGGGTGGACGTGGTCCGGCAGGCCTACCCGCCGCTGGCCGACCCCGCCGCCGAGCCGGTGGCCCGGGCCGCCGTGCACGCCGTCTTCGGCCTGATCAACTCGACCCCGCACAGCCTCGGCCCGAACCCCGACCAGGGCGAGCGCGCCGCCCTCCAGCGCGACGGCATGGCCGCCCTGCTCCACGCCCTCGCCCACGGCGCGTTCGCGGCGGCTGCGGGCTCGGCCGGCGTCCCTGTCGTCCCTGTCGCCCCCGGCGCCGCTGTCGCTCCCGTCGGCGGTCCGGCGGCCGCGGAGGCCTGAGCCCGCATCCCCGGCTCCGGCTCCGGCTCCGACCACGGTTCCGGTTGCGCCCTCGGCTCCGTTCCCGGCTCCGTTCCCGGCTTCGTTTTCGACGAAGAGCGGCCCGGCGGAGAATGGTCGGGAGCGAAGGTCTGCCGGTGAACGTCCCCATCGGTAGCCCGCCCGGAGCCCGCCCGCAGCCCGCCCCGTTGGCCCGTCCGGAGGCCTAGTCCCAAAGGACGGCGCCCGTCCGCCCGTGGCCGCTGGGTGTCGCGAGGGTCGTCGGCGACTCTGGAAATGGCCCGGGCGGAGTGGGCCATGCGAGTGTTCGGCCGGGAATCACCGCAGGCCATCGACTGTTGGCGAGTCCGCCGGACCGGATGATCCGGGCTGTCAGGGCCCGTTCCGAACCCGCCCGGGGCGGAAAACGCCGTGGCGACCACCCGACGAAATGGTTAGCATCCCTAAATATGCCTGAGACTCACGGATCCACGGTGGAGCAATCCCCGAGCGGCCCCCCGGCCCCCGGCACGACCCCGGAGGCCCCCGTCGACAGCCCGCAGGCCGCCGTCGGGAACACCGGGCCAGCCGCCGAAGACGCCGAGCCCGCCCCCGACAACGTCCGGCCCGCCGCCAAGCGCGCCGAGGCGCCTGAGCCCGCCCCCGAGCCCGCCCCCGAGAGCGCCGCCGAGTCGGCCGGCTGGCTCAGCCGCCTGGTCGGCTACAGCTGGCGGTCCCGCCGCAGCCTGCTCTTCGCCTTCGGAGCCTCGCTCCTCGGCATGGCCGTCACCGCACTGGTGCCGCTGGTCACCAAGCTGATCATCGACGACGTCATCGTCGCCCGCACCCGTTCGCTGGCCCCCTGGGCGGTGGTGCTGCTGCTCGCGGCCCTCGTGGTCTTCGGCTGCACCCAGGTCCGCCGCTACTACGGCGGCCAGCTCGCGGTGGACGTCCAGCACGAGATGCGCAGCGACCTGTTCCGCTCGCTCGGACGGCTGGACGGCCACCGCCAGGACCGGCTGGACACCGGGCAGGTGGTGGGGCGCGCGACCTCCGACCTCCAACTGGTCAACGGCCTGCTCTCGATGCTGCCGATGATGACCGGCTACCTGCTGATGTTCGTCATGTCGCTGGTCGTGATGGTCTGGCTGTCCCCGCCGCTCACCCTGATCACCGTGGTCATGGCCCCCGCGCTGTGGTGGGTCTCGGCGTTCAGCCGCAAGCGCCTCTTCCCCGCCACCTGGGCCGCCCAGCAGGAGGCGGCGGCCGTCGCGGGCGTGGTGGACGGCGCGATCGGCGGCGTCCGCGTCGTCAAGGGCTTCGGCCAGGAGGCCCAGGAGCTCGACAAGCTGGAGACGGCCTCCCGCAACCTCTTCGCGGCCCGGCTCCGGTCGATCCGGCTCAACGCCCGCTACAACCCGGCGATGCAGGCGATCCCGGCGCTCGCCCAGGTCGGCGTCCTGGCCTTCGGCGGCTGGCTGGCCGTCGACGGCAGGGTCACCCTCGGGACATTCGTCGCCTTCTCCACGTACGTCGCCCAGATGACCGGCCCGGTGCGGATGCTGACCATGGTCATCACCGTCGGCCAGCAGGCCCGGGCCGGGGTGGAGCGCGTCCTTCAGCTGATCGACGAGCGCCCGCTGGTCCAGGAGCGCCCGGACGCCCGCACCCTGGACCTCGCGCACGGCGAGAGCCCGGAGAGCGCGCCGCAGAGCACTCCGGGAGGAGCGCTCGTCGGCCCGCGGACCCCCGACATCGCCCTGGAGTTCGACCGGGTCGAGTTCCGCTACGACCCCGAGCACCCCGCCCACGTCCTGCACGGCCTCAGCCTGAAGCTGGCCCCCGGCGAGACCCTCGCCCTGGTCGGCGCCTCCGGCTCCGGCAAGTCGACGGTGGCCCAGCTGGTGCCCCGCTTCTACGACCCGGCCGCCGGCACCGTCCGCCTGTACGGCCACGACCTGCGCGACCTCACCCTGGACTCGGTCCGCGCGACGGTCGGCATCGTCCCCGAGGAGAGCTTCCTCTTCTCCGAGACGGTCCGCACCAACATCGCCTACGGCCGCCCGGACGCGACGGACGAGCAGGTGGTCGCCGCCGCCCGCGCCGCCCAGGCCGACGAGTTCGTCCGCGCGCTGCCGGACGGCTACGACACCAAGGTCGGCGAGCAGGGCCTGACGCTCTCCGGCGGCCAGCGCCAGCGCATCGCGCTGGCCCGGGCGATCCTCACCGACCCCCGGATCCTGCTGCTGGACGACGCCACCTCGGCGGTCGACCCGCAGATCGAGGCGGAGATCCACGACGCGCTGCGCTCGGTGATGACCGGCCGCACCACGCTGCTGATCGCCCACCGCCGCTCGACCCTCCAACTCGCCGACCGGATCGCCGTGCTGGAGCGCGGCCGGCTGCTGGACCTCGGAACGCACGAGGAACTCGAAGCCCGATGTCCCCAGTACCGGGCCCTGATCACCGATCCCGAGGCCGGTCACGCCGACCGGCAGTCCGCCTCCGAACCGGCGTCCGATGAACCGGCGTCCGCAGAGGCACCCGGAACCCCCGTAGCCAGCGGAACCGGCGCAACCGCCGCAACCGGCGCAACCACCGGAGCCGGCGCAACCCCCGGAACCCCGGCGACCCCGGCCGCCCCCGTCCTCCCCACCCCCGCCCTGGCCAAGGCCGCCCGCACCGCCGACCCCGACCTGCTGGACAAGGTCGCGGCCCTCCCGCCCGCCTCCGACGCCCCGGCCGTCCCCCGCGCCGAGGCCGAGGCCGGTGACCCCGACTTCAGCCTGAGCCGCCTGCTGCGCCCCTTCCGCACCCCGCTGCTCATCGCCCTCCTGCTGGTCGCCCTGGACGCGGCGGCCGGGCTGGTGCTGCCGGTGCTGATCCGGCACGGCATCGACGAAGGCGTCCGCAAGGGCCTGATGTCCGGCGTCGCGGTGGCCTCGCTCGCCGCTCTCGTCGTGGTCCTGCTGGACTGGGTGGTGCAGAGCGCCGAGAACCGGGTCAGCGGCCGTACCGGCGAGCGGGTCCTCTACACACTTCGGCTCAAGATCTTCGCCCACCTCAACCGGCTCGGCCTGGACTACTACGAGCGCGAGCTGACCGGCCGGATCATGACCCGGATGACCACCGACCTGGACTCGCTGACCTCCTTCCTCCAGACCGGCATGGTCACCGCCGTGGTCAGCCTGCTGACCTTCGCCGGGATCTTCGCCGCCCTGCTGATCATCGACGCCGGCCTGGCCCTGGTGGTCTTCGCGGTCCTGCCGCTGCTGGTGATCGCCACCCTGGTGTTCCGCAAGAAGTCCAAGGACCAGTACGAGCGCTCCCGCGACCTGATCAGCACCGTCAACGCCGACCTCCAGGAGAACGTGGCCGGCATGCGGATCGTCCAGGCCTTCCGCCGCCTGGACACCAACACCGACCGCTTCGTGGCCCGCGGCATCGCCTACCGCGAGGCCCGGGTCCGGGCCCAGCTCTACATCTCGCTGTACTTCCCGTTCGTCCAGTTCCTCTCCAGCGTGGCCGCCGCGCTGGTGCTGATCGTCGGCGCCTCCCGGGTCGACGCCGGGACGCTGACGGTCGGTGCGCTGGTCGCGTACCTGCTCTACATCGACCTGTTCTTCGCGCCGGTCAACCAGCTGTCCCAGGTGTTCGACGGGTACCAGCAGGCCTCGGTGGGCCTCGGCCGCATCCGCGAGCTGCTGCGCACCCCGACCGCCACCGCCGAGGCGGCAGACCCGGTCCCGGTGGCCGGGGGCCTGCGCGGCGAGATCTCCTTCGAGGGGGTCGGCTTCGCCTACAACGGCGGCGCGGACGGCGCCCCGACCGTGCTGAGCGGCGTGGACCTGCACATCCCGGCCGGGCAGACGGTGGCGCTGGTCGGCGAGACCGGCGCCGGCAAGTCGACGCTGGTGAAGCTGGTCGCCCGGTTCTACGACGCGACGGAGGGCACCGTCCGGGTGGACGGGGTCGACCTCACCCGCTACGACCTGGCGCAGTACCGCCACCGCCTGGGCGTGGTGCCGCAGGAGGCGTACCTCTTCGCGGGCACGGTCCGCGAGGCGATCGCCTACGGCCGGCCGGGCGCCTCGGCGGCCGAGGTGGAGGCGGCGGCCCGGGCGGTCGGCGCGCACGACATGATCGTCCGGCTCTCGGACGGCTACGACCACGAGGTGGCCGGCCGCGGGCGCAACCTCTCGGCGGGCCAGCGCCAGCTGATCGCGCTGGCCCGGGCCGAACTGGTCGACCCGGACATCCTGCTGCTCGACGAGGCCACGGCGGCGCTCGACCTGGCCACCGAGGCGGCCGTCAACCAGGCCGCGGACCGGCTCAGCGGCGGCCGGACCACCCTGGTCATCGCCCACCGCCTGACCACCGCCGAGCGCGCCGACCGGGTGGTCGTGCTGGACCACGGCCGGGTGGTCGAGGACGGCACGCACACCGAACTGCTCGCCCGGGGCGGCACCTACAGCCGGCTCTGGCAGGCGTTCATCGCCGACGGCCACCCGGCGGCCGAGGCCGTCGCCGCCGGGTAGGGCGGCCCCGCACCCGGACGCCCGCACGCGTGGCCCCGAACCCGGAGCCCGAACACTCCGAGCCGCCTGACGGTCCCCCCGCGCGGACCGTCAGGCAGTCAGGCGGTGATCAGCGAGGCCAGCAGCTCCGAGGCGTCGATCCCGCGCGGCAGGTCGCTCACCTGCCCGTCCCCGACCTCGACCACCCGCCAGCCGGAGCCGTCCGCCCGGCTGGCGAGGTCGGTGGTCACGAAGCGGCAGCCGAGCCGGCGGACCAGCGCCGGGACGTCGGTGAGGTCGGGCTCGACGGCCCGGCGCGGGGCGTCCGGGTGCGGCCCGACCAGGACGGGCCGGCCGTCCAGCCACCACACCCGGGCCTCCACGGCCCGCCCGCCGCTCCCCGGCGCGCCGCCGTCCGCCCGCTCCGGCCCGGCCGCACCAGCCGTACAGGCCGCACCGCCCGTACGGCTCGCACCGTGCGCGCCGTACGCGCCGACCGGTCCCGCCGCCGGGAGGTCCGCGCCCTCGAACTCCTCGTACCGCCGCAGCACCACGCCGCCCGCCAGGAACTCGCCCTGTAGTTCGACGAACCGTCCGACCACCCGGCCGACGGCCGCCAGGTCGGCCAACTCGGGTACGTAGCAGGCCTCGTACCACTCGTGCTTGCGCGACTTCACGTAGTCCTTGACGATCGCCGGCCCGCGCCCGCCGAGCCGGGCCGCGGCCTCCGCCAGCTCCGCCGGCCCGGGCGCCACCGGTCCCTCGGACGGGATCCACGCGCTGGCCGGGGTCGCGCCCTCGAACACGCCGTACCAGCCGGGCAGTTCATGGGCGGCCGCGTACCCGGGCGCGCTGGTCAGCAGGGTGCCGCCGCGGGCGGTGAGCGCGGCGGCGAAGTGGGCGTACCGGGCGGAGGGCAGCATCCAACCCCGGTACCAGAGCGGGCCGCTGTCCCGCGGCACCCGCAGCACGGCCTCCTCGGCCCGCCCGGCGAGCAGCCCGTCGTGGTCGACCAGGTGCAGCTCGCCGCCCAACTCCCGCAGGGTCCTGGCCTCCCAGGCGAAGTGCGGGTCGGGCCGGCGCGGGTTGAGCGGATCGGCGGGGAAGATGATCGCGGGTGCGGGCATGGCCGTCAGGGTACGGCGGACCGGTGGGCCCGGCGCCCGCCACGACGGACCGGTCGGCTCGTGCACCCGACCGGAGTGCCGAAACCGCTCGACGGCCCCGGACGGTCGCTGGGAGAGTGACCCGATGCGAAATCTGCTGCGCCCCCGCAAACGCAGGCCGAGGCAGGCCGCCCGCACGGTGGTCCTGGACGGGAACGGCTCGGTCTTCCTGCTCCGTTCGGACAACGACGAGGTCGGCGTGCACTGGACCATGCCGGGAGGCGGCCTGGAACCGGGCGAGACCCCGTGGGACGGCGCCCGGCGCGAGCTGTGGGAGGAGACGGGCTGGAGCGACCTCGAACCCGGCCCGCTGCTCTGCACCTGGGAGCACGACTTCACCTGGCACGGCACCCCGGTCCGCCAGCACGAGCACATCTACCTCACCGGCGGCCCGCACCGCGGTCCGGTCGGCGACGTCAGCGCGGTGCACGCCGTCGACCGGATCCTGGACTGGCGCTGGTGGACCCCGGCCGACCTCGCCGACGAGAACGCCGACGCGCTCTGGCCGCCCGCGCTGCCGGAACTGCTGGACGCGGTCCGTACGGGCTGGGCCGTGGACGGGCGGCCGCCGGTGCCCGTCGACCTCGGGTACATCCCGAACGCCCCGGCCACCCGCTAGGCCCGCCGAGTCCGCCAGACCTGCTCGGCCCACCAGATCCACCAGGCCGGCCAAGCCCCGCCAGGCCCGCTCGGCCAGTCGCCGAACGGGCCCGGCGGAGCGGTCAGGTGCGCCCGCCGCGCCGGGGCCGCCCGGCCGGACCGGGTTCCCAGCCGTGCAGCTCCAGCTCCCGGTCGTGCAGTGCGGCGGGGTTCATCAGCACCGTCAGCTGGGCGCCGGCCAGCTGCTCGAGGTCGAGCCCGGTGGCGGACAGCAGCTGCTCGGTCGGCACCGAGACGGCGATGGCGGGCCGCCAGGAGGGCAGTACCACCAGGCAGGTGCCGCGGCCGACCCGGATCGGCTGGGCCGCCACGCGGACCGGTGCGCGCTCCTCCGGTCGGCCGAGGGCCTCGGCGGGCCCGGGGCTGCCGCCGATCAGGATGCCGAGCGGCGGTTCGGCCCACGAGACCGCTGCGGCGGACCCGACGGCAGCGGCGTCGACAGCACCGGTGTCGACAGCAGAAGGGGCGGCAGCGCCGGCCCCACCCCCGATGCCAGTCCCGAACGACGGCGTCCGCGCCGCCACTTCCGCCGCATCGGCGGGTTCGCCCACCCGTCCGGTGGCCCCCGGCAGGGCCGGCCCGGTCGGGCCGGACGCGGCCGTCTCCCGTGCGGTCGCCTCCTGCCCTGTCCGGGAGGCCTGCGGGTGCATCCGGCGCAGGCGCCGGGAGGGTGACGGCCGCCGGGATCCCAGGATCCGCGGCTCCTCGTGCGCCGGGCGCTGCGCCGGGACGGACGGGCCGCCCTCCGCCGTTGCGGTGGCGGGCCCGAACCGGACGAACCCGTCCTCGGCCTCCGCGTCGAGGCCGAGCAGGGCCCGCACCTCCGCGACCGGTCGGCGGCACGCGGCCGCCAGCTCGGCGACGGAGCGGCCCTGGAAGTGCGCGGCCCGCAGCCGCTCGGCGAACGCCGCCCGCAGCCGTGCCGTGGTCGGATCATCGTCGTGCGGGTCGCCGTCCGTCCGGTCGCCGTCCGCCGGTTCGCCACCGGCCTCCGGAGCGGCCGCGGGCAGGACGGGCGGCGCCTCCGCGTCGTACCGGCTGCGCGGCTGCGGCACCGAGTCGGGGCGGGCCGTCGCCTCCGGGGTGCCGGGCGCGGCCGCACCGGGCTCGGTGGCGGTCGCGATCGAGCACATCGGTACGGGCGAGCCGGGCGGGCCGGTCGGGGCGGGCGGGGGCGAGGATCCGGCGCTGTCCCGGGGCGGGCCGGGCAGGGACGGGTCGGTTGCGGCGGGGTGGAGCGAGGTCATCTGCGGGCCCTTCGGGAAACGGTCCCGACGATCCTCCCGCACCACGCGATCAGCTCCAAGCGTCCAACCCGGTGGTGTGCGCGATACCACCGCGACACCGCCGCGATACCACCACGGAATCACCCGGGGACCGTCGCGGGCCCACCCGGGCCCACCCGGGGATCGCCCAAGACGGCGCCGGGCGGGCACTGTTGCCGTACGACCGGAACGCCGCCCCGTTCCGCCCGCCGACGCCGACCAGGCCCGGCCGGCCGGGTTCACTCCGGGCTCACACCCGGGCTCACCCGACGGACTCACCCGGCGGATTCACCTACCTGGCTCAACTGCCGGGCGCGACAAAGCCCTTGAGGTCGTTGAGCACCACGTTCGCCGCCATGACGCCGAGCCCGAGGAACCAGGTCTCGTCCGAAACCGGCCGGGCCTGACCGGACTTGACCGCACCGAGCGTCTTCCAGAGCGCGCCGCCGAGCACCGCGTCCTGGTTGGTCGAGCTGGGGCTGCCGTACACGCCGTAGAAGATCCAGTCGGCGTCGGCCTTGTCGATCTGCTCCGGGCTGACCTCCACCGCGAGCTCCTTGACCTGCTCGATCCCGGGCTGCGGCAGCGGCACGTCGGTGAGGATGGTGCCGATGAAGGAGAGCTCCGCGTAGAGCCGGGTACGGCCCGGCATGAAGCGCAGCGGCGTGATGGTGGGCCGCTTGTCGCCGAGCTTCGCGCCGATCGCCGCGGCGGCCGCCTGGTACGCGTCGAGCTGGGTCTTGGCCTCGGCCTCCAGGCCGAAGGCGCTCGCGTTGAGCAGGAAGTTCTGCTTCCACGGGTAGCCGGGGCGCAGCGAGAAGACGGTCGGCGCGATCTTGGAGAGCTGCGCGTACTGGTCCTGGGCGCGCAGCTGACTGCCGAGGATCAGGTCGGGCTTGAGCGCGGCGATGGCCTCCAGGTTGAGGCTGTTGATGGTGCCGACGGCGGCGGGGCTGCCGGCCTTGTCCTTGAGGTAGGACGGCAGGGACTTGGAGCCGTCGGTGTACACGATGCCGACCGGCTGGATGCCGAGGGCGACGACGTTGTCGAGCTCGCCGGTGTCCAGCACCACGACCCGGGTGGGCCTGGCCGGGAGCACCGTCTCGCCCATCGCGTGCCTGAGGGTGCGCGGGTAGACGCCGGGGGCGGCGTCGGTGCCGAAGCCCTTCATCTTCTCGATCACGGCGGCGTAGTCGTCCCCGCCCTGCTTGACCGACTTCTGGTTCGGGGAGGAGCCGCCGCCGGCCGGGGTCGAACCGCTGCTGCCCGACCCGCCTGATCCGCCGGAGCTGCCGCAGGCGGTGAGGAGTCCGCCGAGGCCGAGCACCGCCCCGCCGGCGATCCCGGCGGTGAGGAACCGGCGACGGCCGGAGGTGCGGGGGGAGAGGACCGGGTCGTCGGAGGTGGGGGGCACGCGACGCTCCTTTCACGATCGAAATTAGGTTAGGCAAACCTATCCGACTCGGGGAGCGGTGGGGGGAGCGGCCCGTCCGGGCCGGGGGCAAACCTGGTCGAACCTTGGCAAAAGGGAGAAATTTTCTTGGCCCAACTCCTTTGAAACAAAGGTACATGGGTTAACAAGCCGTAAATACATCCACCCGAACAGCCGTCACGAGAACGAATCGAAGCAAGTGGTTTAGATCACCAAGGGTTGGTCTACTCAACCTTCCACGCCCGCCTCTAGGGTGCGCTGGTGTTTGATCAGCAGCTCTCAGAGCACACGAGCAGCGGCCGGGCAATGGCGCCCGGCGCTCCGCAGGGTGCCCCGGTCAGTGGCATCAGTGGTGGGGTCCCCGTCGATCAGGGGACCGCTGGGGGAGCGGGGGACAAGGGTCTACGGGGCGGTTCCGTCGGCCTGCTGAGCAGTGTGGTGCTGGGCGTCTCGACGGTCGCCCCGGTCTACTGCCTGACCGCCACACTCGGCCCGACCGTCACCGCGGTCGGGGTGCAGATGCCGGCGGTGTTCCTGGCCGGCTTCCTGCCGATGCTGCTCGTCGCGTTCGCGTACAAGGAGCTGAACAAGGACTTCCCGGACTGCGGCACGTCCTTCACCTGGGGCGTCCGGGCCTTCGGTCCCCGGGTCGGCTGGATGGCCGGGTGGGGCCTGACGGTGGCGACCATCATCGTGCTCTCCAACCTGGCCGGGGTCGCGACCGACTTCCTGTACCTGATGCTCGGGGAGATGACCGGCAGCAGCTGGGTCACCGAACTCGACCAGAACAAGGCCGTCCACCTGCTCACCGTGGTCCTGCTGATCGCCGGCGCCACCGCGATGAGCTACCGGGGGATGACCGCGACCAAGTGGTTCCAGTACAGCCTGGTCGGCCTCCAGCTGGCCGTGCTGCTGCTCTTCTCCGTCATCGCCATCGGGAAGGCCGCCTCGGGCGACCTGCCCGACTCGATCGGCTTCTCCTTCTCCTGGCTCAACCCGCTCGAGGTCAGCTCGTTCAGCGCGTTCACCGCCGGGCTGTCGCTGTCGATCTTCATGTACTGGGGCTGGGACACCTGCCTGACCATGAACGAGGAGACCCAGGGCAGCGCCAAGACCCCCGGTCGCGCCGCGATGATCTCCATGGTCACCCTGGTCGGCTCGTACCTGCTGGTCGCGATCGCCTCCCAGATGTTCGCGGGCGTCGGCAGCACCGGCAACGGCCTCGGCAACCCGGCCACCGCCGACAACGTCTTCTCCGCGCTGGCCCGTCCGGTGCTCGGCTCGCCGTGGAGCATCCTGCTCTTCCTGGCCGTCGTCGCCAGCGCCGCCGCCAGCCTGCAGACCACCTTCATCCCGGTGGCCCGCACCCTGCTCGCGATGAGCGCCTACCGCGCCGTGCCGCCGCGCTTCGGCGCCGTCCACCCGCGCTTCCGCACCCCCGGCTACGCCACCGTCGCGGCGGGCATCGCCACCGCGGTCTTCTACGTCGGGATGAGCTTGATCAGCGAGAACGTCGTCCAGGACACCATCCTGGCGCTCGGTCTGATGATCTGCTTCTACTACGCACTGACCGCTTTCGCCTGCGTCTGGTACTTCCGCGGTTCGCTGCGCACCGGTGTCCGCGCGCTGCTGCTCAAGGGCGTCGCCCCGTTCGTCGGCGGCGTGCTGCTCACCGCGGTCTTCCTCCAGACCCTCACCGACGCCTGGGCCCCCGACTACGGCAGCGGTTCGGTCTTCGGCATCGGCTCGGTCTTCGTGATCGGCGTCGGCATCCTGCTGCTCGGCGCGGGCCTGATGACCTGGTACGGCTTCATCCGGCCGGAGTTCTTCCGCGGCGAGACGCTGCACAAGGACACCCCGGCACTGGTCGTGGAGGACTGACTGCCGCTACCGTGGGGCGCATGAAGCGCTTCATCGGCCTGTGCTGGTGGCCGTCCTAGGACGGCCACACCACTCGCCTGAGCAGGGCCGTCCGGGATGGACGGCCCTGCTGCGTTTTCCGTAGGACGGGCCCCTCGCCCCGGACGGCCGCCACCACCGCCGTACCGAGGAGAGACACCTTGACCACCGCCACCGTCCCTACCGCCACCGTCCCCACCACTGCCGGTCCCGCCGCCGCCGCGGCCACCGCCGTCGCCGCCGCGTCCGTCCTGTCCGACGACCCGGCAGCCCACCGCGTCCTCACCGGGGACCGCCCCACCGGACCGCTCCACCTCGGCCACTACTTCGGCACCCTGCGGAACCGGGTCCGGCTCCAGGACCAGGGCGTCGAGATGTTCGTCGTGGTCGCCGACTACCAGGTCATCACCGACCGCGACCTCGCCGACCGGCTCGCCGAGCACACCGAGAACCTCGTCCTCGACTACCTCGCCGCCGGCCTCGACCCCGAGCGGGCGACGATCTTCCCGCACAGCGCCGTCCCCGCCCTCAACCAGCTGCTGCTCCCCTTCCTCAGCCTGGTCAGCGTCGCAGAGCTGGGCCGCAACCCCACCGTCAAGGACGAGATCACCCACTCCCGGCAGTCCGCCGTCAGCGGGCTGATGTTCACCTACCCCGTCCACCAGGCCGCCGACATCCTCTTCTGCAAGGCCGACCTGGTCCCGGTCGGCCAGGACCAGCTGCCCCACCTCGAAGTCGCCCGCACCGTCGCCCGCCGCTTCAACGAGCGCTACCCGCACGCCGACGGCAGCGCCGTCTTCCCCCGTCCGCAGGCCCTGCTCTCCGAAGCCCCGATGCTGCTCGGCACCGACGGCGGAAAGATGAGCAAGAGCCGGGGCAACGCCGTCGCCCTCGGCGCCACCGAGGACGAGACCGCCCGGATCATCCGCGGCGCCAGGACCGACGCCGACCGCCGGATCGGCTACGACCCGGTCGACCGGCCCGAGGTCTCCAGCCTCGTCCTGCTCGCCGCCCTCTGCCAGGACCGGGCCCCCGAGGCCGTCGCCGAGGAGATCGGCGACGGCGGCGCCGCCGCGCTCAAGCGCACCGTCACGGAGTCCGTCAACGAGTTCCTCCGCCCGCTGCGCGCCCGCCGCGCCGAACTCGCCGCCGACCGGGGCCACCTGCGGCAGGTCCTGCGCGACGGCGCCGAACGGGCCAACGCCGTCGCCGACGCCACCCTCGCCGAGGTGCGGGAGGTGATGGGGGCGGCGATCTGAAGAGCCCTCACGCCGGCCGGCGGACATCGGCCGGTCGGCACGGGGCATATCGTCACCGGGCGGTCGCGGCCACGGCGCGACCGCCCGAACCCCGCTTCCGCGTCCGAAAGGTGGCCCGGCCCATGGACCAGCACCCGACCACACCCGGCCAGGGGCTGACCCGCCCGCCGCACCTGCGCCCCGGCGACCACGTCGCCGTCGTCGCCCCCAGCGGTCCCGTCGACGCCGAACGTCTCACCGCCGGGTGCGCGATCCTCCGCTCCTGGGGGCTCCGCGTGACCGTCGCCCCGCACGTCCTCGACACCCACCCCACCCTCGGCTACCTGGCCGGCACCGACGCCGACCGCGCCGCCGACCTCCAGACCGCCTGGCTCGACCCCACCGTCGACGCCGTCATCTGCGCCCGCGGCGGGTACGGCGTGCACCGCATCGTCGACCTGCTCGACTGGACCGCGATGCGCGCCGCCGCCCCCAAGCCCTTCATCGGCTTCAGCGACGTCAGCTCCCTGCACGAGGCCTTCGCCCGGCGGCTCGGCCTCGCCACCCTGTACGGACCGCTGGCCGCCGGCGCCTCCTTCGTCTCCGACGGCCCGACCGCCGAGCACCTGCGCCGCACCCTCTTCGCCCCCGCCGCCGTCACCGTCCTCACCTCGCCCACCGCCGCCCCGCTCGTCCCCGGCCGCGCCCGCGGCGTCACGGCCGGCGGCTGCCTCCACGTCCTCACCGCCGAGCGCGGCACGCCCGCCGCCCGTCCCTCGTACGAGGGCACCGTCCTGCTGCTCGAAGACGTGAACGAGCACCCCTACCAGCTCGACCGGCTGCTGACCCAGCTCCTGCGCTCCGGAGCCCTCGACGGCGTGGCCGGCCTGGCCCTCGGCTCCTGGGAGGGCTGCGGACGGCCCCAGCGGGTCCGGGACGTGATGCTCGACCGGCTCGGCGGGCTCGGCGTCCCCGTGCTCTGGGAACTGGGCTTCGGCCACTGCCCCTCCACCCTCACCGTCCCGCTCGGCGTGCCCGCCCTGCTCGACGCCGACGCCGGCACCCTCACCCTGGACCTGCCCGCCCTCGCCGACCGCTGAGCAAAGCCGACCGCCGAGCGAAGAGGTTCACTGAGTAAAGAGGCGCACTGAGCAAAGAGGCGCACTGAACAGGAGGCGCGCGCTGAGTAGGGTGCGGCCATGAACGAGGACCGCCTCACCGCCCTTGCCCTCGGCTTCCTCCGAGGCCCGGGCAGCAACGCCCGTACGATCCTCGGACTTGCCGGCCCGCCCGGCGCCGGCAAGTCCACCCTGGCCCGCCACCTGGTCGCCGAGGTCGAGCGGGCCGAAGGCCCCGGCACCGCCGCCTACGTCCCGCTCGACGGCTTCCACCTCTCCGGCGCCCAGCTCGACCGCCTCGGCCTGACCCACCGCAAGGGCGCCCCGGCGACCTTCGACGCCCACGGCTACGTCGCCCTGCTGCGCCGGATCGCCGGCGACCGGTTCCAGGACATCTACGTCCCGGACTTCGACCGCACCCTGGACGAGCCGGTCGCCGCCCGCCACGTGGTCCGCCCGCGGACCCGGCTCGTCATCACCGAGGGCAACTACCTCGCCTCCGCCGAAACCCCCTGGCCCGACGCCCGCCGCCTGCTGCACGAGCTCTGGTACGTCCACGCCGAGGACGAGGTCCGCGAGGAGCGCCTGCTCCGGCGGCACCGCGACGGCGGCCGTGACGAGGCCACCGCCCGCCACTGGGTCACCGGCAACGACCACCCCAACGGCGAGTACGTGAAGCCGGGCCGGGCGCTCTGCACCCGCACCGTCTCCGGGACGGGTTTGCCTCCGGCGCCGGACAGGGGTAGTGTTTCCTAGTCGCTCGGCAGGGAGCACCGGACACGCGTCTGCGCGGACGGTCCCGGAGCGGCCAATCCTCTGAAACACCACTTCCGGTTCGTGCCGGTCGTTTGCGCTTTTCGGCGCTGTGACCTGGTGCTTATTCGGCGTGCTCGTTTTATCGGGTTGCGGTCGGATTCGCTTTTCGGAGCGGGGATCGGCTAGAGTTTGAAACGTCGGACAGGGCGTCAAACCCCGGAAGACACCGGCGAGTTGGA
>NZ_JBSFJC010000076.1:0-42598 GCF_053597855.1 Kitasatospora sp. NPDC001225 | reverse complement strand
CGCCGGACAACATCACCCGAAGGGTGGGGAGATCAACTGAGCAGGTTTGGCCAACCTCAGAGCACAGACTGGGGAAATTCAGAGAGCGTCATCAAGGAGGTTGCGCCAGACGACCATGGGCAGGAAGCGGTTGTAGGTGCCGCCGGCCATCTCGGCGTCCTGCATCTTGGCCCGCAGCTCGCGGGAGCTGATGTGGCCGACGACGGCGATGTGCGGGGCGGTGGCGTGCAGGGCGTCGCGGTTCATCACGCCGAGGTCTTCGCCGTTCCAGGCCTGGCGCAGGATGCCGCTCAGGGAGGAGCCCTCCCGGCGGCCACGGGCCATGGTGACGCCGTACTCGGACTCGATCACCCACAGGCGCTTGTCGGTGACCCCGGGGTCCTTGTCGCCGTCGCCGTCGCGGACCATGTCGATCAGGCCTTCGCCGGAGGACAGGCCGGAGCGGGTGTTGGAGGCGATGAAGTCCGGGACGGCGGCCTTGAGCAGGCGGCGCACGGTGTTGGTGGCGGCGCCCTTCCTGCCCAGGGAGGTGCCGCCGATGGTGAGGGCCCAGATCAGGGCGGGGTGGCGGTCGTTGCCGATCCACATGAACGGCCCCGGGCCGATGGCCGCGCCCGCGGCGGACAGGAGGTTCACCAGGATGCCGACGGGGTCGGCCTCGGTGGTCGGGTCGAGCGCGGCGACGGTCTCTCCGGCCCAGCCGCAGAACACCTCCGGGTCCGGGACGGGGCCCGGCCGCTCGGGGCGCACGAGGCCGGGCGCGGGGTCGTACATCGGGTTCGGTCGGGTCTGTGGTCGGTCGTCGGGGGTGGTGGCGAGGTGGAGTTCGACGGGCATCAGGCGCTCTCCGCAAGGGGCTGGGTGTCGGGGAGGTCGACCTGGCGGCCGGAGTGGTGGTGGCGGTGCCAGCCGGGGCGGCCGGGGATCGCGACCGGCGGCCACCTGGCCGAGGCGCTCACGGCCCGTTGGGCGGCTTCGGCGGCGCGGGTGCGCTGCTCGGCCAGCTCCAGCGCGCTGGGGTGGTTGGACCAGGCCCGCACCGTGCGCACCAGGCGCTTCCAGGCGGCTTCGTCCTCGGCCACCCACGCGGCCCGGGTCTGCTCGCCGATTGCGATGGTGGTGCGGAGGCCGGCGTGCAGGTAGAGCGGGGCTTCCTCGCTCTGCTGGCGCCAGGCTTCGGCGGCGGTGATGAGGGCGGCTTCGCGGCGCGGGTCGGCCGGCGGCAGGGCGGCGAAGGCGGGGGAGCCGTAGTCGGGGATGCCGACGGGCTGTCCCCACCGGTCGAGCACCACGGTCGGGGTGATCCGGCGGAGCGCGCTCACGAACCGGTCGGCTGCCCACCGGGCGGTCGACCGGTGCGCGTCCCGCACCGGCGCGGGGAGGGCGATCGGGTCGGGCAGCACCGCCGCTTCAACCACGTCCGGGTCCGCTTCAAGGACACCGGCGGGCGCTTCAGCGGCACCGGCGCCGGGGGCGTTCACCGGGCGCTCACCGGCGCTCACGGCGCCGTGTCCACCGCTCACGGACGGGCCCGCTTCAGGCCCGCCAGTGGCCGTTTCAGCGGCGCGGGCCGGGGCTTCAACCGCACCGGCGGGCGCTTCAGCGGCGGGGTGGACGGGGCGGTGAGTACCCGACTGAACGGCGCTCACGGCCGGGCCGGTTTCAGCTCGACGGGCGCCGGTTTCAGCGGCGGCGGCCGGGATTTCAGGCCCGGATGGTGGAGGTTCCTGGGGGCGGGCGTCGGCCCCGTCATGGCTGGTCACAGCTACTCCTGCAAGGCGAGGGAAGCGCTTCCGGGAAACCGGGAACGGTCGGCGGAAACGCGGCGAGCGAGTCGGGTGGCAGTCGGGCCGTGACGCCTGGTCAGTGGGCGACCGATGCATGGGGGAACGGGACGGGAAGCGCTTCCCGGGAACCGGGAACGGTCGGCGGGTAACGCCGGGAACGGTCCCGTGAGCGGCGGTGAACAGCCGGGTGTTCACCGCCCCGCGCGTGCCCCTGAAAGTCGGCCGACTGCGGTTGAAACCGGGCCAGTCGGGCGGCCGGGTGAGCGGGTGGTGAGCGCCCGTGAGCGTCGGTGAGCGCTCACCCGGGACAGAGCGTCAGGCCGCGAGCGGGAGGAGGCCGACGACCGTCTCCGGCAGACCCAGGAGGCGGGCGATGCGCCGCAGCTGGGCGACGTCGCGGATGGTGCGCTTGCCGCGCTCCAGGAGCGAGACGTACGGCTGGCTGAAGCCGAGGAGGTCGGAGAGGTCCTGCTGGGTGAAGTGGGTGTCCGCGCGGAACCGGCGCAGGATGGCGCCCAGGTCCGGGCCCGTCTCCTGGGCGGCGGGCTCCTCGGCCGGGAGCGCGGCGACGGAGGCCAGGCGGGCGGCACGGCGGTCGTCCGGGCCCACCGTCCGACGGCACGGGCCGCACAGCCGGTCGGGGTTGCTGCGGCTGAGCCGGGCCGAGCAGCGCGGGCACCGGCGGATCTCGACGACCGTGTTCACGCCGCCACCGCCTTCGCGACGGCCGGGGCCACCAGGGAGAGGACCGGCGCGGTCGGGGTCGGCGGCTGCGGGGCGGTGACGCCGAACATCCGGGTCACGGCCTCGGCCACCAGCTTGGTGTAGGCGTAGAACGGCCGGCGCGAGTGCGACAGCGCGGTGCGGGCCAGCTCCGCGTACTCCTCGATCTGGTGGGCGTCGGAGTCCACGATCGCGAAGCGCAGGGCCTCCGCCAACTCCTCGGACTTCAGCAGGTCCGAGGCGGTGAGCGTCATCTCCGGGTGGAAGGCCAGCAGGCCCACCAGGTCGAAGAACCGCAGCGACAGCGACACCCGCACCGAGACGCGGGCCTCGCTCTCGCCCGGGTCCGCCTCGCCGAACAGCGAGACGTTCTCCTTCGCCGGGCCGACCGCGAGCGACGACTGAGTGATGAGCGGAGCGTGCATGATGGAACTCCCTTCACCGGGGCACGGAGCGGCGTACTGACTTGGCGGTTGGGCGCGCCGCTCCGCTGCATTTGTGCAGGTCAACGAAGTGCTAAGCCCGTTCCTTGTGTTGCTTAGGGGGGCTTTCGCTCTCTCGCGATACCCAAGGTAGGCAGTCGCTATCTGTGCGTCAAGTCCCTCTAGCGGTAGGCTTGCTTCGCCCCCCTAGGCAGTGAAGGGATCACCATGCACGAGGAGCTTGAGCGGGTGGCCAACGTGGCCGTCCCGATCGACCGGGCCAAGGCGGCGATTGCCCTGATGGCGGACTACCAGAACCGGGTGGTCGAGCTGTCCCGGGTCCGCCGGGAGGCCATCGAAGAGGCATCGGCGTCGGGCATGTCGCAGACCGAGATTGCAGCCCTGCTCGGCGTAAGCCGTGGGCGTGTCGGTCAGCTCGCGTCGGCCGGCCCCGCGCCGGAGCGGGCCTTCTTCGGCCTGGGGCCGATGACCGTGGCGGTCGGCGGCAAGTACGAGGCGGGGAAGTCCCCGGACGAGAACCCAAGCCAGGTCGTGACCAGGGAAGACCTGAACAACTACGAGCACCTGCGGAAGCTGTTCGCGGGCCTGAAGCTCGACTCCGAGTACGAGGTCATCCCGCCGTCCGGCATCGTGAACCTCAACCGCGAGCACCTGGTCGTCATCTGCGGCCCGCGGCTGTCCCCGATCGTGGCCCAGGTGCTTGAAGGTGACGACAACCTGCGGTTCCGCAAGGACACGGCTTGGCACCTGGTGGACCTGCACACCGAGACGGAGTACCGCTCCCCGCTCGACGTGGACGGCACGGCCGGGGATGTCGGCTACCTCGCTCGGCTTCCCCGCCTCGACGGTAAGGGGACGTTCCTCTACGTCGCGGGCATCCACGCGATCGGCGCGAACGGCGTCGTGCACTACCTGGAGAACCATCTCGGCGAGCTGTATCGCGAGGTGCGGACGAAGCGTTTCTCCACGCTCATCTCCTGCCGTTACGACCCGCAGACCCTGGAAGTTCTGGAGAGCAGCAGGATCACCCCGATCTACCGACACGAGGGCTGACAGATGCGCGTCTCCATCGCCACCGCACCCGGTGGCACGAACCCCAATGAGGACTGGGCGGCGGCCACGCCCACGCTTGCCGTCGTCCTGGACGGCCTGAGCACGGCCGGACTGGACACCGGCTGTCGGCACGGCGTTCCTTGGTACGTCGCCCAGTTGGGCGGCCACCTGATGGCCGCGCTGGCAGAGTCCGGCCGGCCGCTGGCTGACGGGCTGGCGGATGCCCTGGAGCGTGTGGCGGTGCTCCACCCCGGGTGCGACCTCGGCAACCCCGGTACGCCGTCCGCCACGGTCTCGATCCTGCGGGCCGGTGCCGACCAGTTCGACTACCTCGTTCTCGCGGACTCACCCATCGTCTTCGAGCGGGCCGACGACTACCACGTGGTCACCGACCTGCGAGTCGACACCGTGGTGCCGGAACTCCGGGCGGAGACGGAACGGTTCGCCACCGGCACGCCGGAGCACGCCGAGGCCGTCCGCCGGATGGTCGAGGCCCAGCGGCTCACCCGGAACACCGTGGACGGCTACTGGGTGGCCGCCTCCACCGGCGAAGCCGCGCACCACGCGCTGACGGGTGTGGTGCCCCTCGATGGCGTCCGCTCGGTGGCCGTGCTGTCCGATGGGGTCTCGCGCCTCGTGACCGAGTACCGCACGGCATCCTGGGCGGATGCGTTTGCGACGCTTCGGGAGGCTGGCGCGGACGGTCTGATCTCGCAGGTCAGGAAGACCGAGGCCACCGACCCCGATGGGCGCCGCTGGCCGCGTTTCAAGTCCGGCGACGATGCAACCGTGGCGTTCTGTCAGGTGCCTTGAGGGGTCAACTTCGCAGAGCCTGGCCCTGGCTAGGATCTGGTCATGACTTCTGAATCGCCCAACCCCACGGCGCGTGGCATCGAGATCATGGCGGCGTGGACCGAGAGCAGCGATGGCCGGGGGACGGACTTCGCGCTCAGTCGACTCACGGAGATGGCCACAGAGGACGGTGAGCGTGGCTTGGTGGACGCCTCGATCGGGCTGGCCAACGTCGCGGGCTACCTCCTGCTGATGCTTGAGCGGGAGACCGGCAAGACCCCACAGCAGGCACTCCAGGAGATTGCCAAGCTGGGGGCCTAGTTCTGGGCCGTCCATGGGCCGTCCGGCGTCGATCGAGGGTGGCCAACGATGACAACTATCAACGGCTCAACCGCAGGTCAGAGGCCCCTGATCAGGCCCGCAGAATCGACAGGCCAGACCCAGGGCAAGAAGTAGGCCGCTTGCCGCTACGGCCCCGCCACCCGGTCCGACCGGGCGGCGGGGCCTTCGTTCGTTTTCGGTCGGTTCGGGGTCAACCCGCTTGCCTGGTGGTGGAGTTGGGTAGGTGGGAAAATGGTTCAGACCATTGACGGCCGCAGTCGGCGGCTCCTACCGTGAGGGCACCGGACTGGCGCAGGCATGCCAGGATCTCCCCGTCCGGGCCGCCGCACCCCCACGCGCGCGCGTCTGTGCCCCCGGCGCACACTCCATCCACCCCCACGGAGGAGCACCATGCGCACACGCCACATCGTCGGGGCGGCCGTCGCCGCGCTGGCGATCCCGCTGACCCTCGCCTTCCCGGCCGCGTCCCACGGCTGGATCACGACCCCGCCCAGCCGGGCCGCGCTCTGCGACACCCACGTGGACGGCGTCCCGTGGGACTGCGGTGACATCCAGTGGGAGCCGCAGAGCGTCGAGGGCCCCAAGGGCTTCCCGGCCCTCGGCCCCTCGGACGGCACCATCTGCGCCGGCGGCAACGCGCGCTTCGCCGAGCTGGACGACCCGCACGCGGGTGCCTGGCCGACCACGCCGGTGACGGCGGGCGGGCAGCTCACCTTCACCTGGAAGTTCACCGCCCGGCACGCGACCACCGACTTCCGGTACTACATGACCAAGCCGGGCTACGACGCGAGCCAGCCGGTCACCCGGGCCAACCTGGACCTGACGCCCTCCCTGACCGTCCCGTACGGCGGGCAGCAGGTGCCGAGCACGCTCAGCCACACCGCGACCATCCCGGGTGGGCGCACCGGCCACCAAGTGGTCGTCGCGGTCTGGACGATCTCCGACACCGGGAACGCCTTCTACTCCTGCACCGACGTCGCGTTCTGACGTCCGGTCCCGACGCCCGGTCCGACGCGGACACGGACCCGGACGCGAACGAGGTGCACGGCCGCCGGAAGACCGTGCACCTCGGGGACTCCTCGGACGGCGGCGCGCTCAGTGGCCGCCGCAGCAGCCGCCGTCGGCACCGCCGCACTGGCAGGGCGCGCCGGACTGGCAGCCGCAGCCGCAGCCCGGGCCGCAGCCGCAGCCGGCGGCGAGGACGGGGAGCAGCTTCGGGGCGGGTGGCTCGACGGTGGTGTGGGCGGATGCCGGTCGGGTCGGGTGGGCCTTCATCGAGCTTCCCTCCTTGTGACGGGCACAGTCCTGTGCCCCCAACGTCGAGTGAAGCCGCCGAATGGACGGAGCGTCAACGGGCGCGCGGTGGTGGGGCGCACGGAGTGCCGTGCGCCCGCACCACCCTCGTCGCAGGTTTACTCGCCCCGGGGGGTGAGCCGGGAGCGGCCACGAAGCACCGCCCGGACCGGAGGTCAGTCGACCGGCGCGGCCTCGGCGGCCTCGGTGGCGGCCACGAACTCGGCCACGTGCTCGCCCGTCACCAGGTACACCACGCGCTTGGCGACCGACACCGCGTGGTCCGCGAAGCGCTCGTAGTAGCGGCCGACCAGGGTGATGTCGACGGCGGTCTCGATCCCGTGGTGCCAGCGCTCGTCGATCAGGTGCGACAGCAGCTCGCGGTGCAGGGTGTCGATCGCGTCGTCGTCCTGCTCCATCTCCAGCGCCTTGTCGACGTCCTTGGTGGCGATGACCAGGCCGGCCTTGGCCACCAGGCGCTGGGCGAGCTGGCCCATCTCCAGGACGGTGGAGTGCAGGTCGCTCGGCACGGCGGTGTCGGGGTAGCGCATCCGCGCGACCTTGGCGACGTGCCGGGCGAGGTCGCCGCAGCGCTCCAGGTCGGCGCTCATCCGCAGCGAGGTGACGACGATGCGCAGGTCGGTGGCGACCGGCTGCTGGCGGGCGAGGAGGTCGATGGCCCGGTTCTCCAGGTCGTGGTGGAGCTCGTTGACCTTCTCGTCGGCGGCGATCACGCCCTCCGCCAGGGCGAGGTCCGCGTCGAGGAGGGCGGTGGTGGCGCGGCCCATGGCAGAGCCGACCAGCCGGGCCATCTCGACCAGGCTGTCGCCGATCGCATCGAGTTCCTCGTGGTACGCGTCGCGCATGTTCTCTCCTCAGTAGCTGTGTCGGTGGCGGTGCCGACCGGTCAGCCCGTCCGACCGTCGTTCCGGTGTCCGGGTGACCGCTGCTGGTGGCGCGCATCGTACGCGCACACCCGAGCCGGTGGCCGCTGTTCGGCACACCGATCTCTCCCACACGGGCTGCCTGGCCAACTTTCGGCCGCCTGGGCGACGGTGCACGGCCGCTCCGGTGAATCGGCGGCTACCTGAAGGTGAATTCTCGGCAACGCGTGGTCGATGCCTTGATCGGGTGCTTGGGGACTGGCCTGGCCGTGCGCTTACGCTGGCCACATGGACGTGAACGTGGCCGCCGCCGCTGCCTGTGCCATAGCCGGGCTCGGTGTCGGCCTCACCGCCTCCATCGCCTTCCGCTGGAGCGAGCGCGAGCAGGCCAAGGGCAGGTACAGCGCAACCGGCGGCAGGAACCCCGGCCGGTACCAGTCACTGGGTACCGGCAACCCCGAGCCGCCGCTGCCGCCCGGGGTCGACACCGTGCTCTCCGTGCTCCGCTCCTGCGCGATCGTGCTGGGCGAGGGCGACGAGGTGGTCAAGGCCAGTTCGGCGGCGTACGCGATGGGCCTGGTGCGCGGCGGTGCCGTCGCGGTGGACCAGATGCTCGCGCTGGCCCGCTCCACCCGCCGGGACGGCGAGATCCGCCAGGTCGAGCTGGAGGTGCCCCGGCCGGGCGCGGCCCGCGCGGCCGAGCCGCTCGCGGTCTCCGTCCGGGTCGCCCCGCTGGGCTCCCGGCTGGTGCTGGTGCTGGTCGAGGACCAGACCGAGCGCCGCCGGGTGGAGGCCGTCCGCCGGGACTTCGTGGCCAACGTCAGCCACGAGCTCAAGACCCCGGTCGGCGCCCTGTCGCTGCTCTCCGAGGCGGTCGTGGACGCGTCCGACGACCCGGAGGCGGTGCAGCGCTTCGCCGGCCGGATGCAGGTCGAGGCGGCCCGGCTGGCCAGCCTGGTCCAGGAGATCATCGACCTCTCCCGGGTCCAGGACGACCGGCTGATGATCGACCCGGAGCCGGTCGCGGTGGACGAGCTGATCGCCGAGGCGATCGACCGCTGCCGCCAGCAGGCCGCCGCCAAGCAGATCCTGATCGCGGCGGGCGGCATCGCCGGCCTCTACCTGCACGGCAACCGCGGCCAGCTCGCCGCCGCGCTCGGCAACCTGGTCGAGAACGCCGTCAACTACAGCCCGCCCCGTACCCGGGTGGCCATCGCCACCCGGCGGATCTCCAGCGCCGCGGCGCTCGGGGAGGCGGACGGCGAGCTCATCGAGATCTCGGTCACCGACCAGGGCATCGGCATCTCCGAGAAGGACCGCGAGCGGGTCTTCGAGCGGTTCTACCGCGTCGACCCCGCCCGCTCCCGGGCGACCGGCGGCACCGGCCTGGGCCTGTCCATCGTCAAGCACGTCGCGGCCTCGCACGGCGGCACCGTCTCGGTGTGGAGCGTCGAGGGCCAGGGGTCGACCTTCACCGTCCGCCTGCCCGCCGGGCAGGCACCCACGGAGGACGAGCCCGACGACGCGTTCGACGACGAGTTCGGCGACGAGCCGGACCACACGCCGGACGGCGGCCCCGCCGGTCCCGCCGCCGCACCCCGAACCCTCACCACGGACCGGACGGACCGCGCTCCCCGCGCGCCCCGCACGGACCGTTCGCTCCCCACCGGGGAGCGGGCACCACACCTGTCAGACACAACCCCGCAGCTTGCCCCGGAGGCCTGATCGTGACCCGAGTACTGGTGGTCGAGGACGAGGAGTCGTTCAGCGACGCCCTCTCGTACATGCTCCGCAAGGAGGGCTTCGAGGTGGCCGTGGCCGCCACCGGCCCCGACGCCCTGGAGCAGTTCGAACGGAACGGCGCCGACCTCGTCCTGCTCGACCTGATGCTGCCGGGCCTGCCCGGCACCGAGGTCTGCCGCCAGCTCCGGGTGCGTTCCAACGTCCCGGTGATCATGGTGACCGCGAAGGACAGCGAGATCGACAAGGTCGTCGGTCTGGAGATAGGCGCTGACGACTACGTCACCAAGCCGTACTCCACCCGCGAGCTGGTCGCGCGGATCCGCGCGGTGCTGCGCCGCCGCGGCGAGGACGGCGGCGCGGGCGACAACGGCGGCGGCCCGGGCGCCCTGGAGGCGGGCCCGGTCCGGATGGACGTGGACCGCCACGTGGTGACCGTGGACGGCGCCAAGGTCGACCTGCCGCTCAAGGAGTTCGACCTGCTGGAGATGCTGCTGCGCAACGCGGGCCGGGTGCTCACCCGGATGCAGCTGATCGACCGGGTCTGGGGCGCGGACTACGTCGGCGACACCAAGACCCTGGACGTCCACGTGAAGCGCCTGCGGGCCAAGATCGAGCCGGACCCGGGCGCGCCGCGCTACCTGGTCACCGTCCGCGGCCTGGGCTACAAGTTCGAGCCGTAAACCGTCCCCACCACGCGGAAGGCCCCCGCCGGCAGCAGCCGGAGGGGGCCTTCGCGTCGCTCCGGCGGGCCCTGGAGGGCCCGCCGGGGGCGGGGTGCGGCGTCAGTGCGCGGCCGGGACGGCCGGGGCGGTGGTGCCGGCCGGGACGGCGGCACCGGTGGCCGGCGCGCCCGGGGTGGTGGCGCCGGGGGCCGGAGCGGTGGCACCGGGGGTGGCCGCACCGGGGGTGGTGGTCTTGGCCGGGGTCGCGGTCGGCGACGGGGTCGGACCGAAGCCCTTGTACAGGCCGCGGCCGTCTGCGCCCGAGTCCGGGCTCACGGCGGCCTGGGCCTCGACCTTCTGGCCGTCCTTGAAGGTGAACACGGTCGGGGCGAAGCCGCCGACGTGGACGGTCGCGGAGGCGGCGGTGGCGGACGGGTTGCCCTGGCCGCCGATCACCACCGCGCCGCGGGCCGGGACGACGATGCCGGACAGCGGAGCGCCGGCGGCGTCCGCGAAGGTGGTGGCGGCACCGCCGACGGTGACGGACTGGAGCTCGGCCGGGGCGTCCGCGGTGTTCGCGATGTTCACGACCACGTTGGCGGGACCGGTGTGGTCGCCCGAGGCGCCCTCCCCGGTGACGACCACGATGTTGTTCAGCCGGAGGTTCGTTCCGAGGGTCGCCGCCGCGTTGTCCGGCTTGATCTGCAGGGTGTCCGGCGTGTTGCCGGCGGCGCAGGAGGACAGCGAGGCGATGGCGATGGCGGCGAGGGCGGCGATGCTGCCGCGTCGAAGGCTGCGGCTCACGGCGGCGGCTTCTCCCTAGGTCACGTGTCGGGTGGTCAGGTCTCAGATTATCGACCTCGCTTATGCGCTCCTCACGGGGTGGTCCCCGTGTCGCACTCCCGGGGGCCGCCGGGGGCCGTCCGGCCGTACGCCGGGGGTGCGTCCGGCGGTACGTCGACATGTCCGGGTCACGCGGAGGACAAGGTTCGACCAAGATCGAATAACGATTCGGCCGCGACTCGAAAAGGGGTGAAAGCTCAAGATCCAATCATGGTTGCGGGGGTGTTGCGCAAGGGTTTCGTCGAACCCCGGAACCGCCTCCGACCTGCGGGAAGCCCCTCTCGAACACCGGTCGCAGCACGTCATGGGGGTCCTTGTCAAGCCCCGAGACCGGCCCTGACCTGCGAAAACGCCCTTCGGGTGGGCCGAGAAGCGTGTTATTCTGGAAAGCCACGGAAGGGGTCCTGTCACATGACGTTCAAGGTTGGCGACACGGTGGTCTACCCCCATCACGGGGCCGCGCTGATCGAGGCCATCGAAACTCGCCAGATCAAAGGTGTGGACAAGACCTACCTGGTGCTCAAGGTGCAGCAGGGAGACCTGACGCTCCGCGTGCCCGCCGAGAACGCGGAGTTCGTCGGTGTGCGCGATGTAGTCGGCCAGGAGGGTCTGGACCGGGTCTTCGAGGTGCTGCGGGCACCGTACACGGAAGAGCCGACCAACTGGTCCCGTCGCTACAAGGCGAACCTGGAGAAGCTCGCCTCGGGTGATGTCATCAAGGTCGCCGAGGTCGTCCGCGACCTGTGGCGCCGCGAGCGCGAGCGCGGCCTCTCGGCCGGCGAGAAGCGGATGCTCGCGAAGGCGCGCCAGATCCTCGTCAGCGAGCTCGCGCTGGCGGAGAACACCAACGAGGACAAGGCGGAGACGCTGCTCGACGAGGTCCTCGCCTCGTAGCGCGCCACCGCAGTGCGGTCGGGCTGCCGCCCAACGCTCACAGCGCCCGGTGCCGGCGCGCCACTCCTCGGACGAACCGTCCGGGAGTGGTGCAGTGGCACTCCGGGCGCTGAGGCATGTCCGGACCACGCCACCCGCCCGAGCCGGCCCAGGCCTGCAAGACCGTTTCCGCACCCGTTCTTGCGCGGAACCGTTGCGCGGAACTTGCGGAGCTGTGCGGCGGACGGTGGACCGTGGTTCTTCGGAAGGGGCCCGGTGCGCCCGCCGGGCACGCCATGGCCATACCCACTTCGCCGAAGGAGTGAAACCTGAACGCGTCAGGAGCAGTCGCAGCAGCAGTGGTGCCCGCCGCCGGACGGGGTGAGCGGCTGGGGCCCGGGGCCCCGAAGGCCCTGCGGGAACTGGGGGGCGTGCCGCTCCTGGTGCACGCCGTCCGGGCCCTGGCCCGCAGTCGGGCGGTCGGCCTGGTCGTGGTCGCCGCGCCCGCCGACGGGGTGGCCGAGGTGGTCGCCCTGCTGGACAGCCACGGGCTGGACGACAAGGACATCCGGGTGGTGGCCGGCGGGGCGACCCGCCAGGAGTCGGTCCGGCTGGGCCTGGCCGCGATCCCGGACGAGGTCGGGATCGTGCTGGTGCACGACGCGGCCCGCCCGCTGGTCCCGGTCGAGGTGGTGGACGCCGTCGCGGCCGCCGTCCGGGCCGGGGCGCGGGCGGTGGTGCCCGCGGTGCCGCTGGCCGACACGGTGAAGCGGGTCGAGCCGAACCCGGGCGGCCCCGAGCCGGTGCTCGACACGCCCGAGCGCGCCACCCTGCGCGCGGTGCAGACCCCGCAGGGCTTCGACCGCGCCACCCTGGTCGAGGTGCACGCCAAGGCGCTGGCCGAGGAGAGCGCGGGCACCGCCGACGCGCCCCCGGTCACCGACGACGCCGGCCTGGTGGAGCGCTACGGCGGCCGGGTCGTCGTGGTGCCCGGCCACGAGGAGGCGTTCAAGGTCACCCGTCCACTGGACCTCGTGCTCGCCGAGGCCGTACTCGCCCGCAGGAGGGCCGCCGATGCCTACTGACCCGCAGACCCCCGTGATCCCCCGCGTGGGGATCGGCACCGACGTGCACGCCTTCGAGGCCGGCCGCCCGCTCCGGGTGGCCGGGCTGGACTGGCCGGACGCCGAGGTCGGCCTCTCCGGGCACTCGGACGCCGACGTCGCCGCGCACGCCGCCTGCGACGCGCTGTTCTCGGCCGCCGGGATCGGCGACCTGGGCGCCCACTTCGGCACCGACCGCCCGGAGTGGGCCGGCGCGTCCGGGGCGAAGCTGCTCGGCGAGGCGGCCCGGCTGGTCCGCGAGGCGGGCTTCGAGATCGGCAACGTGGCGGTCCAGGTGATCGGCGTGCGGCCGAAGATCGGCAAGCGGCGGGCCGAGGCGCAGGCCGCGCTCTCCGAGGCGGTCGGCGCCCCGGTGTCCGTCTCCGGCACCACCACCGACGGGCTGGGGCTGACCGGCCGGGCCGAGGGCCTGGCTGCGATCGCCACCGCCCTGGTGTACGAACGGCGTTGAGCCGGTCGCGGTGAGCGGTCGGGAACAACCCGGACCTGACGGGTGTTCACCGGGTGTTCCCGGGGCCCGAGTCGCTAGTGTTCGGCTCGGGCCCGGACGGGGCTTCCGCTCGGGCCGAACGCCGACGTGAAGGGGTTTCCGATGGGTGTCGAACTTGCGGACAAGGTCAAGGAACTGCTCGACAGCACGAGCTTCGCCGTGGTCTCCACCATCCAGCCCGACGGGGGCCCGCAGGCCTCCGTGGTCTGGGTCAAGCGGGACGGCGACGACATCCTGTTCTCCACCGTCGAGGGCCGCCGGAAGCACCTCAACCTGGTCAGGGACCCGAGGGTGTCCCTCGTCATCAACGACAAGGACAACCCGTACGAGTACTTCGAGGCGCGCGGCGAGGCGACGCTGACCACCGAGGGCGGCCGGGAGCTGATCGACGAGCTGTCCCGCAAGTACCTGGGCAAGGACTACACCTTCGACGGCCCGGAGGCGGTCCGGGTGGTCGTCCGGATCTCCCCGGACAAGGTGCTCGGCAACATCTGAGTCCCGTCCGCGTCCCGCCGTTTCCCCGGGATCACGCCCCCGTTGTCCCGGGGAATGTGGCGGGGCACCCCCCGGTGCCCACTACGCTTGACGCTGTGAGCATTCGTCTGTACGACACCAGCACCCGCCAGGTACGCGACTTCGTCCCGCTTGTACCGGGTTGTGTCTCGATCTACCTGTGCGGCGCTACCGTTCAGTCGGCGCCACACATCGGGCACATCCGGTCGTACCTCAACTTCGACCTCATGCAGCGGTGGTTCGCCTACCGCGGCTACCAGGTGACCTTCGCCCGGAACGTCACCGACATCGACGACAAGATCATCGCCAAGGAGCGCGAGCTCGGCACGCCGTGGTGGCAGATCGCCTACGAGAACGAGCGCGCCTTCAACGACGGCTACGACGCGCTCGGCTGCCTGCGGCCGACGGTCGAGCCGCGGGCCACCGGGCACATCCCCGAGATGATCGCGATGATGCAGGGGCTCATCGAGAAGGGCCACGCCTACGCGGCCGACGGCAACGTCTACTTCGACGTGCGGTCGTACCCCGACTACCTGGCGCTCTCCAACCAGAAGCTGGACGACCTGCGCCAGCCCGAGGGCGAGGGCGAGACCGGCAAGCGGGACCAGCGCGACTTCGCGATGTGGAAGGCCGCCAAGCCGGGCGAGCCGAGCTGGGAGACCCCGTGGGGCCGCGGCCGTCCGGGCTGGCACCTGGAGTGCTCGGCGATGGCCCACAAGTACCTGGGCGCGGCCTTCGACATCCACGGCGGCGGGCTGGACCTGATCTTCCCGCACCACGAGAACGAGATCGCCCAGTCCAAGGCCTACGGCGACGACTTCGCCGGCTTCTGGGTGCACAACGCCTGGGTCACCATGGCCGGCGAGAAGATGAGCAAGTCGCTGGGCAACTCGGTGCTGGTCTCCGAGATGGTCCGGGCGTGGCGGCCGATCGTGCTCCGCTACTACCTGGCGGCCCCGCACTACCGCTCGATGATCGAGTACAGCGAGGAGTCGCTGCGCGAGGCCGAGGCCGGCTTCGGCCGGATCGAGGGCTTCATCCAGCGCGCCGTCGAGCGCTGCGGCACGGTCGACGCGGCGCCCGAGGTGCCGCCGGCCTTCGCCGAGGCGATGGACGACGACTTCGGCGTGCCGCAGGCGCTGGCCGTCGTGCACACCGCCGTCCGCCAGGGCAACAGCGCCCTGAACGCGGACGACAAGGAGAGCGTGGTGGCGCGACTGGCCGAGGTCCGTGCGATGCTCGGTGTACTGGGCCTCGACCCGCTCGACCCGCACTGGGCCGGGACGGAGCGCGGCGAGGACCTCCACGGAGTGGTCGACTCGTTGGTCCGTCTGGTCCTGGACCAGCGGCAGGCCGCGCGCGAGCGCAAGGACTTCGCCACCGCGGACGCCATCCGCGACCAGCTCGGCCTCGCCGGGCTGGCCATCGAGGACACCCCGTCCGGCCCGCGCTGGACGATCAACAGCCAGTAACCCCATCCGACGATCGGGGTGATGGGTGGGCCGTACCGGACCGGTGCGGCCCTCCCGCATGACGTAGCGCATGCCGTCGGCCGCCACCGGGCAGACCGGGACGGCCGGGGCATGCCGGACAGACAGGAAGTACAGCCATGGCCGGCAACAGTGCACGCAGGAACCGTCGCAACCCCGGATCGAAGAAGGGCGCGTCTGTCGGTACCGGCGGCCACAGCCGGAAGGCGCTCCAGGGCAAGGGCCCGACGCCGCCCGGTGCGGAGCGCAAGGGCCACCCGAAGCAGCGCGCCGCCAACGCCGCGATCAAGCGCGAGCGGGACGCCAAGGCCCGGGCCGGCATGCGCCGGGCCGGCGGCGGCGGCCGTGGTGGCCGCGGCGGCGCGGGCAGCGCCGAGCTGGTCTTCGGCCGCAACTCGGTGGTCGAGGCCCTGCAGGGCGACGTCCCGGCCAACGCGCTGTACGTCCAGCAGTTCATCGACACCGACGACCGGGTCCGCGACGCCTTCCAGGCCGCCAACGACCGCGGCATCCCGCTGATGGAGGCCCCGCGGCCCCAGCTGGACCAGATGACCGGCGGGATGAACCACCAGGGCCTGGTGCTCCAGGTGCCGCCGTACGAGTACGCGCACCCCGACGACCTGCTGGTCGACGCCGCCGACGCCGGCCAGGACGCGCTGATCATCGCGCTGGACGGCGTGACCGACTCGCGCAACCTGGGCGCCGTGGTCCGCTCGGCCGCCGCCTTCGGCGCGCACGGCGTGGTCATCCCCGAGCGCCGCGCGGCCGGCATGACCGCCGGTGCCTGGAAGACCTCCTCCGGCGCCGCGGCCCGGCTGCCCGTCGCCCGGGCCACCAACATGACCCGCACCCTGGAGGCCTACCAGAAGGCCGGTCTGATGGTGGTCGGCCTGGCCGCCGACGGCGAGGCCGAGATCGGCGACCTGGAGCTGCTGACCGGTCCGGTCGTGATCGTCGCGGGCAGCGAGGGCAAGGGCCTGTCCCGGCTGGTCTCGGAGACCTGCGACATGCGGGTCCGGATCCCGATGTCCGGCCTGACCGAGTCGCTGAACGCCGGTGTCGCGGCGGGCATCGTGCTGTACGAGGCCGCGCGACTGCGCGCCAAGCGCTGAGCACGGCCGGGTCGCGGCGCGCAGGAGATCTTCCGAATTCCCCGCAATCCGAGTGAAGGCGATCGGGCCCCGACCGGGCCCGATCGCTTTTTTCATGATCACTTCAAGTGTGCGCCGGACATCCACCCGGGAGAGTGTCCTAAGCGGGCGTCACCCGGTTAGACGGGCGTGGACACCAGAACACCTCGGCGCCCCCTGTTCGGCGACGGCAGCACCGGGATAGACGCGGGCCCCGGCCTCAACACCGTCAAGGTGGAGTCGGACCCTTCGCGGCTCAGCAGCACCCAGGCGAGCTTCCGGCTCCGGCTCGGCGGCCCGGTGGCGCCGCTGATCGATGCCCCGGCCGGACTGCTGTCCACCGGTGCCGCATTCGGCGACCCGTACGCCAACCAGGGCCTGATCCGCCGTCCGCTGGTCACCCCGCAGGTCGTCGTGCCCTCCTCCGCCGTCCCGGCGCTGGCCGGGGCCGGGGCCGGCGGCGCACCGCGCCGCAAGGGCCGGGTCACCGCCGTCACCTGGACCGGCCAGGCGCCCCCCGGGGACCTCGCGGCCACCCGGCTGCTGGAGGCGGTGCGCCCCGGCGGCACCCCGGTCGGCGGCGTCCGCCTGATCGAGGCGGACACCCAGGCGCTCCCCTCCCTCGCGGGCGCCCGCACCCTCCCGCGCCAGCCCCGCGAGGGCGCCGGCACCGCCACCGACGCGGGCGTCGGCCCGGTCGGCGAGCCGCACGGCTGGACCCCGAGCGGCGAACTGCCCGAGGTCTCCGCCGTCGACGCCGCGGGCAGGCAGCCCTGGTACCCGGGCCGCCGGGTCGACCTCGGCCTGGTGCTGCTGCCGCTGCGCGCCGTCCTCGGCTCGCTCTCCGTCTACGCCGGGTTCAGCAAGCTCTGCGACCCGGTGTACTTCGACGGCGGCGAGCGCGGCTCGATGATGCGCTGGCTCTCCTCGCTGCACCCCTGGAAGGTCGCCGAACCGCTGCTGGCCTTCGCCATGGCGCACCCGGTGGGCGCCGGCCTGGTGGTGTCGTTCACCCAGATCGTGGTCGGCGTGCTGACCGTCCTCGGCCTCTGGCAGCGGCTCGCCGCCGGCGCCGCGATGGCGCTCTCCGCCGCGCTGCTGTTCACCGTCAGCTGGCGGGCCGTCCCGGTCTACGACACCCCGGACCTGATCTTCCTCGCGGCGTGGAGCCCGCTGCTGATCGCCGGGGCGCCGTTCGCCTCGCTGGACGGGCGGCTCAGCCTGGAGGCCTGGCGCCGGTACGGCGCGGACGCGCCCGCGGCGCTGCGCCGCCGGGTGCTGCGCCGCGGCACCGTGGTCACCACGGTCGTCGTCGGCCTGACCCTGCTGCTCGGCTCGATGCTCGGCGCCGCCGTCCGTACCGGCGCCCGGGCGCACCAGGCGCCGGACCGTCCGGCCACCGACTACGGCACCCCGGTCTGGCCGTCCGGCAGCCCGTCCGGCGCCCCCGGCGGCAAGGGCACGTCCACCACGCCCCAACCCGCCGCCCCGCACCCGGCCACCCCGACGCCGAGCGCGACCACCCCGGCCGCCACGCCGTCCACCAAGCCGGCCACCCCGACGCCGAGCGGCAAGGCGCACTCGGGCAAGCCGGAGGCCGGGTCGGGCTCCTCCCCGGCCGCGCCCGCCCCGTCCGGCGGCTCCGGCGGCACCGCCCCCGCCTCGCGCGGCACCCCGGGCACCGGCGGCTCGGGGCCGGCGGCCAAGTCCAGCCCGAGCTCCGGCGGGCTGCTCGGCGGGGTGCTGGGCAGCGCGCCGCTGGCCGACCTCTCCGGCGGCCGGACCTCCCACCCGGGGGTGCCGACCGCGACCTGAGGCCCGCGTGACGGCGGTCGGCCGGGTGCTCCGCGGGGAGCACCCGGCCGACGCGTGTCCGCGGGCGGCCGTACGGCTCGCGGCCCGCTGGTTACCTGGGGGACCGGCCGGCGCCGGAGGCGAGCTCCTTGGCCGCCTCGGTGAGGTCCTTGGCGGTGTCGATGGCCCGCCAGTACACGCCCTGCGGCAGCTGGTAGCCCGCCAGCCGCTTGCCGCGGGCGAGCTGGGGGAAGGTGGTGCGCTCGTGGTCGCCCACGTCCGGCAGCAGCTCGGCGAACTCGGGGCTGAACACGTACAGGCCGGCGTTGATCAGGAAGGGCGAGGGCGGCGCCTCGATGAAGTCCAGCACGTTGCCGAACTGGTCGGTCTCCACCGCGCCCCAGGGGATCCGCGGCCGGGCCAGCGCGAGCGTCGCGACGGCGTCCCGCTCGTGGTGGAAGGCGGCCATCTCGCGCAGGCTGAACCGGGTCCAGATGTCGCCGTTGGTGGCGTACCAGGGCTCGTCCGGGCGGGGCAGCGCCTTGGCCGCGTACTTGAGCCCGCCGCCGCGTCCGAGCGGCTCCGCCTCGACCACCGTGCGCACCCGCAGCGGCAGGTCCGCCTTGTCCAGCCACTCCTCCAGCACGTCGGCGAGGTGCCCGCAGGAGACCACGACGTCGGTGACGCCCTCCTCGGCCAGCCAGGCCAGCTGGTGGCCGAGGATCGGAGTACCCGTCCCGGGGATCTCGACCAGCGGCTTCGGGCGGTCGTCCGTGTAGGGGCGCAGCCGGGAGCCCTGGCCGCCGGCCAGGATGACGGCCTGGGTGACGGGCGTCGTGGTCGGCCGCGGCGGGTGGGGCTGCGGGGGCCGGGCGGACGGGAGGTCGGCGGTGGGGCCGGAGTCAGCGGTCATGCCTGAACAATAAGGCGGCGGACGGGGGCGTCCGCCGCCTCGGGGGCCTGCCTCGGCCCCCTTGCCTTCCCTTGCGTTCCCGGCCGCCTCAGCCGACGACGCCGGCCGCGAACGCGCCGTCGCAGACCGGGCGGGCGAAGGTGCGGGCCCGCTGGACGTCGCCCTGGTACTTGCGCACCGCGGCCTTGCCCAACTCGGTGGCCAGCGAGGTGCAGTACGGCGTCAGCGAGGGCTGCTCGCGCATCGAGCGCTCCAGCAGGTCCAGCGCGGCGGAGGGGTTCTTCGCCCGCAGCTCGTCCAGCAGCACCACCCGCAGCGACTCCTGCGGGGCGAGCCCGTCCGAGGCCTTGGCCACGGCGCCGGCCGCGTTGTTGGAGCGTCCGATCCCGGCGCCGTCGCCGCTGGACGCCGCCACGACCTGCTGGTCGAGCCCGGTCGGCGGGGCCCACGGGACCCTGGTCACGGCGAGGGTGCCGGTGGTCACCAGGACGACCGGCAGGGTCAGGGCGACGGTCTGGCCGATACGGCGCAACAGCTGCTTCACCCTCAGGAGAGTAGCGGTGGGTACGGGCCGGATCGCCCTCCGTTACCCCATCGAGTGACACGGTGTCCGGGTTTGTCCCCTTGCCGTGTTGACGCGGGGGCGTCCGGACGGGGTCGAAGGGGCGGGGGTACGGACGGAGCCCGCCGGACCACGAGGGTCCGACGGGCTCCGGGTGCCGCGCTGGTCGCGGCTGTCGCGCGGGGTCGCGTCAGTTGCTCAGGCGCAGGCCGGAGCTGGTGGAGAAGACGTGGGTCTCGTTGGCGATCGGCACGACGTGGACGGTCTCGCCGCGGGCCGGGATCTGGCGGCCGGGCACGCGGACGACCAGGTCGTGGTCCTCGCCGCCGATCTGGGTGGTGCCGTAGACGAAGCCGTCCGAGCCGAGCTCCTCGACCACGTTCACGGTCACCGCGACGCCCTCGATGCCGCCCGCCGGGACGATCTCGAAGTGCTCGGGGCGGACACCGACGGTCACCGTCTTGTCGGTGCCGGCGCCGGCCAGGTCCTCGCGGGAGATGTTGACGACCGAGCCGCCGAACTTCACACCGCCGTCCACCAGCGGCACCTCGACCAGGTTCATGGCCGGCGAGCCGATGAAGCCGGCCACGAAGAGGTTCGCGGGCTTGTCGTACATGTTGCGCGGGGTGTCGACCTGCTGGAGCAGACCGTCCTTGAGCACCGCGACCCGGTCGCCCATGGTGAGCGCCTCGGTCTGGTCGTGGGTGACGTACACCGTGGTGATGCCCAGGCGGCGCTGGAGGCCGGCGATCTGGGTACGGGTCGAGACGCGGAGCTTGGCGTCCAGGTTCGACAGCGGCTCGTCCATCAGGAAGACCTGCGGCTGGCGGACGATCGCGCGGCCCATCGCGACGCGCTGGCGCTGGCCGCCGGAGAGCGCCTTCGGCTTGCGGTCCAGCAGCGTGGTGAGGTCGAGGATCTTCGCGGCCTCCTCGACCTTGGTGCGGATCTCCGCCTTGTTCACGCCGGCGATCTTGAGCGCGAAGCCCATGTTGTCGGCGACGGTCATGTGCGGGTACAGCGCGTAGTTCTGGAACACCATGGCGATGTCCCGGTCCTTCGGCGGCAGGTGGGTGACGTCGCGGTCGCCGATCCGGATCGCACCGGCGTTGACGTCCTCCAGACCGGCCAGCATGCGCAGGCTGGTCGACTTGCCGCAGCCCGAGGGGCCGACCAGCACGAGGAACTCGCCGTCCGCGATCTCCAGGTCCAGCGCGTCCACCGAGGGCTTGTCCGCCCCGGGGTACACGCGGGTCGCCTTGTCGTACGTGACAGAAGCCATGGTTGTTTGTCTCCTTCACCGGCAGGAACGTGCCGGACGATCCGAGTAAAGGGGGGTCTGTTCTGCTCCGCCGGCCCACCAGTGGTCTGAACCACTGCCACGAACCGGCTCCCGGCGACGCTACCTGCGCGTCCGCCGCTTGTCAGCCCCCACCCGACCCGATTTCGGCATCGGTTCCATCACGCCCACCCATCCCACCAACCCCCGGATATACCCCCATCCCGTCACCCGGGCCCGGTAGACTGCCCCCCGGTGCCGCCGTGATCCATCGCGGACGGCCACCGTGCCTCCTTAGCTCAGCTGGCCAGAGCACCGCTCTTGTAAAGCGGGGGTCGTCGGTTCGAACCCGACAGGGGGCTCCAAAGCGGACATTTTTTCGGGGTGAAACGGACATTCGAGGCGCGTATCCTGCCTCTTCGTTGTGTGGCCGTCTCCTTGGGGCGATGGAGCTTGACTCATAAAACTGCAGGTCAGGGTACTTGTGGCCCGTTTCGCCCATCTGATGAGCCTGCGCCCGGAAAAGTGGTGCTCAACGGCTTTCTGGGCTTGGTTTCCCCGTGAAACCGCAGGTCAGGGCTCGTTTCGGTGGGGTGTAGGCCGCTGGGGTGACCTTCGCCCATGCGGGCGATGGCTCACTCGTATGGGTTGGCAGCGTTTCCGCAGCTCAGCGGTATATCAGGCGCGGCCGGCTGGCTCCAGTACACATTCGGCACACATCAGAATCGATCATGAGCCTGTGAGTGGCGCGCGCAGCCGGTGGAGGAAAGCCTTGCCGTCGCGCCCAGAAGTGTCACCAGAGTCGCCCGTGCGTGACTTGGTGCTGTCAGCGCTGTGGGCGATCCGTGCGTCGATGGGGCGGGCGTTGGCTTGCTGTCGCGAGGGCAACTGGGAGTGACGGCACCGGCGATCAGGACGGCGACGAGTGCGCTGAGGACCGTGGTCAGCGTCTCGCGGTCAACAAGGCACAGTAGGCGCCTTGTACAGGCATGCAGGTGGGCGGGTCGAGTCTCCAGTCAACCCGGTGCGGTTCAGTTTCCGGTATGGCGTACCGGAAACCCCGCCCTCCAGCGGCTCAGCTCGCCGGGGCGGCGGAGGCCAGTCAGGTCATGCACCAGCCGGAGTCGCAACCACTGTCCTCCGCCTCCTCTGGGGCCTCATCCCTTTGAGCAGGAATTGCTTCGGCGAGCGGTCGGCCATATCGCGTGAGGTAGGCGGGGTCACGCCCCATGGCGGCGCGACGCTCATTCACTGCCTTCTCCAGCTCCACTGATTTGGCGAAGAGTTCGGGCTCATCTTGTCGCTGCTGATGCCAGGCGCCAACGGTGCGGAACGGACAGAAGAAGCACGAGCTCTTGGGGGGTACGGGGAGGCCCGCCTCTTGGATGATGTGTTCGCAGTCATCCCTGCGCAGGCGCAGGTCGAGCAGTGGGTACTCGACTTGCTCGTGAGGTTCACTCCGTCTGCGGTTTGCCCTATGGATCTCGTCGAGGGAGATGCCGATTCCCACGTTGGCGGGATCATTCGCCGTGGCGCCGTGCTGGCGCAGCCATCGGCCGACCACCTTGATCTTGAAGTCTGCGGTGCAGGATCTACGCCCAGGCGCTCCGTTGGCCATTCTCACGGGGATGGGGATCGAGCGGGTGTCTGGCCGATTCAGCCTTTCCATGAGGGTCTCAGTGGTGCCGTCCCGCCGCGTGCGCCGAAGCTGGTGGAGCTCGATGCCGGCGTTCGCCGCGTAGGGTGCGGCGATGTCGCGGATGTAGGACAGAGTCGCCGGGTGTTCACTGTCATCGCCGACGTTGGCGAACAGGAAGGTGGGGTAGTCGATTTGGCCCTCGGCGGCGAGGACGAGGAGTGCGGTGGACTGCACTCCGCCGCCGTAGGAGATCACCTTCACGAGTGAGTCTCCGCTCCACAGCGGATGGGTGCCGTGGAGCTGGCGCGAGTTGGTGCTTCGGCATGGCGGGCATGGTGTGACATGAGGGCTCCTGCGTGCGGTTCCGACTCCGACATGAGAGACTCTATTGACGCAAGGCAATCTAATCAACTGTTTCTCTCAGTGGAGGTGCATGAGTGCTCAAGGCCACCAGTGCACACGCCCAACATCGAACAGGCGTCTACCGCTTGGGCCGGATGACGGTGGCGTGCCCTTCGGAGAGCACCTCGGCAACGAAGGCGATGGCTTCGTCATGCTCGGAGCTCGTGAAGCTCTGCGCTGCGGGCAAGGGCCTCTTTGATGGTCTGGGCCCGGCCGTTATCCGGCGCCCGCGCGGTTTTTGGGCGGTCCTCTCGCCGGCCTGCAGCCGCTTGACCTCCTCCGTCACGAGGCGACGCCCTCGCTCGCGTGCATCTGCTGTGATGGTGTCGAGGAGCCAGAGCGGGGACCCGGAGAGTACGAGGTCGGCTTCCGCGATTCGCTTGCGGTTGCGCCAGCGGGACACGGCCTGCTGATCGGTGCCGAGGACCTGGGCGACTTCCTGGATTCCCAGGATGACGGGCAGGTGGTCACGGCTGCTGGCACGGTAGCCGCCCGGGATGCCCGCCTCATAGGTGTGAAGGTTTTGCTCGGCGACATGTCTGCCCGCACTGCCGTCGAGGCCAAGGACAGTGTCCAGAAGCCAGTAAGGGTTGCCGGATGCGACAAGATCGGGATCGCCCAACGTGCCGTCGACGCGCCACTTCGCAGAGGTCTGAGACTTGATCCCAAACAGCTCGGCGATTTCGCGGTGGCCCAGCAGGTAGGGGATCCGCTTGGCTGCCATGTCCCAGTACCTTCTCCGCCTTGCGTACCACCTTGGAGCCCAGTTGCTGCGGGCGTCACCAAGATATCGCGGCACTCGGGCCCGTGCTCGGGCTCGCCAGCGCGCGTGAGGTCACCGGTTGGTGGCCTGTGGAGCGCCGAGGCGCTACGGGCCACCAACCGGAGGTGACTACGAGAGTTCCTTGCCCTGCCGGATCTCCCACGGGCCGATGGGCACGAGGTGGACGTCGTCGAAGTAGTGCAACCACGCTGCGATGGTCTCAACTGCGCGTTGCGCCTGCTCGCCCGTGAACTCGCCCGTTGCCACGAGGTCCGCTTGCGCGTCACCCAGGTTCATCCGGCCGGCTGCCGTCAGGGCGTGCAGTTCAGGCATGGCGCGGAGTCGGGCAAGGACTGCGGTGCCGAACGCCTGCTCGTCGAGTCCCGGGCCGATGTCGAGGTGGGCGAGGTCGCGGAGCACGCCGGCGAGGACGTCGCTGCCGATCTGGTGGTGGCGTCCGTTGTAGACGCGATAGAGCCGTTCAGGGTTGCGGGTCTCCGGCAGCCAGTGTGTCGGTTGTTCCTCCTGGCCGGGCACGAGGACGCGGGGGCTGTCCTCGTCGTCCTGCATGAGATTTGCCTGCTCGCGGATCTGCGCGGCCAGTTCCACGGTCCCGGGCACCGTGGTGCCCTCGAATATGGCAAGGACCCGCTGCACTTCCGGGTGGGCTACGTCGGCTTCCACGAGGAGCTCGACGTTGGCTGCGGACACGCGGCCAGTGGCCTTGCCCGTAAGGTTGGCGGACCCCACGAGACAATGGTCGTCGGCCACGTAGAGCTTCGCGTGGAGGTTGTGGCACAACAAGACGGTGGCACGGCCGTCACGCTGCGCGAGCTCGGCGATCTCAGGATCGGAGACGCCGGCGGCCACCTCGGCTACGGACCAGCGGGTGATACACGTGATCTTCTGGACGCCGGCAGGTACCGCGTCGAGCGTAGCCTGGAAGACCTCCTTCTTGATGAAGGGGGCCACCAGGACGACGTGATCGGTTGCGCTGCCAAGGAGCTGCTCGATCTGGCGCCAGACGTGGTCGACAGTCATTCGTCGTCCTCGTCGTCGGCGTCACTGGCTCCAAGGAACTCGCTGGCCAGGCGACCCCAGTCCTGGCGCATCCGCTTGGCGCGCTCGCGCGGCTTCTCGGGCTGCTCGTCCTCAAACCGCGCCCAGGAGATCAGCAGGAGCTTGAAGGCGCCGGCCGCCGCGGCGAGGCGTTCGGCAAGCTCCTCACGGCTCGCGCCGTCGATGTCCCTGTCAAGGACGGCGATCAGGTCGTTGTAGACCGGGTGGTCCATGTTGAGGGCGACCTGGAGCATGCCGGGGATGTACTCGACGTTGAAGAAAGCAGGGGAGTCCGGGTTCCGGCTGGTCAGGAGCCGGACGTGCTTGCCCTGCGACATCGTCTCTTCGATGATGCGCTGGGCGTCGGCCGGGCTGTAGTGGTGCGTCTCGACCAGGCTCTCGTACTGGAGCTGCTTGCTCACCTCCGGAGTGGACTCCTCAGCGAGCTGATCGGTCAGGCTCGGCCGGGTCTCCGCCCGCCGACGCTGGACCGCAGTTTCGGCCTGGACCTCGACCACCTCATGGCGCTTGCGGCTCGTACCCGTGCCCTGTGTCTGGTCCTCCAGGTCCGAGCGCAGCTTGCCGAGGAGTTTCTCACGGATGTGGTACACGATCTCGATGAGGGGCAGGCGTGGATTGCCCTCCTCGCGCAGCGCCTCCCTGAACTCGTCCCATGACAGGCCGGCCGCCTCCTCCCGCCAGTTGAAGTGGGCGAGGCTGGAAAAGATCGTCGCAGACTGCTTGTTGTTGGTGACCCCGAAGACCTCGTCGAGGGCCGGCGGGAAGTCGATCTCCACTCCCCACCACCGCTCGCGGGGGTCGTAGGAGTTGATCCACCCGGTGTCGAGGTCGAGTTCGCGGTCAGCGCGGATCAGGGAGATGCCGAGGTTCCGGGAAGCGTGCTTGCCCCAGGGGGTGTCACCGGGCTTGAGGCTGGTCGGCACGTTCGGAGGCCACGCTTCACCTGCGATGTCGGTGCGGCGGGCGGAATGAACGGCGATCGAGGACCGGACGTAGACGGGGTACTCCTGCCCGTCCACGCCCTTGACCATGAAACGCTCTTCGCCGATCTGGCCGGTGTTGCTGGCACCGTGGGCACGGAACATCGGCTTGCTGTCGAAGGGGTAGGGGGTGGCGCTGGGCGTCATGAGGTACAGCGGGTCGTTGGGGCGGGTGTCCCGGACTCCGGGCAGCTGGGCCCAGCCCCGTACCGGGACGAGCTTGATCCGCTTGCCCTGCGTGATGAGCCGCCGGTAGATGCGTCCGATCAGGCTCTCGGTGTTCGCGATGGTGGTTTCGGCACCGCGCCACTGGACGCGCTCGAGTGCGGTCCACTGCACCAGGGTGCCGGTCGTGCCGAGACCTTCGGAGAGGGCCTGCCACTCGTCGGGCACGGCGTCGAGCTTGGGCTCGGGGACTTCCTCGAGCCCCTGGGAGATCTCTTTGAGGTCGAGGTAGGTGTGGAGAGCATTCTGGGGGCCGTTGGTCCAGGACCAGACGTCGACCCGGTCGCACTGCGAGATGCTGGAGTTCGGCAGGCCGACGCCGAAGCGGCCGATGCCCTTGCGGTCCGCACGAGTGCCGGCCCCGAAGCGCAGTGACTGCCGCAGCGTCTCAGGGTCCATCCCGGTGCCGTTGTCAAGCACGGCGATCTTCTCGACACGGTAGCGGGCCCGGTGGGAGGGGCGGTCCGTCGATTCCACGACGAAGAGCTCGACGAGGTCGGCCTTGGCTTCGAGGCCGTTGTCGATGAGTTCGGCGATGGCGTGGGCCGTCGACTTGTAGCCGCTGTCCTGCAGGGCCTTGATCGTCAGATCGGAGGTGACGATCGAGTACTTGGATGTCATCGGGTGTTCCACACGTCCTCCCAGTTGGTGAATGCTTCCGCTACGTCTCCGAAGCCTGGGAGCTCAGGGTCGATGACGGTGACGATGTCGCAGGTGGGGGTACCGCCGGCTTTCGGACCACGGATGACCCGCCCCACCATCTGGCTGTAGAGAACCAGGGACCGGGTGGGGCGGGCGATGACCGCAGCACTCGCCGCGGGGGCGTCGAACCCTGTGGTCAAGACTCCGAAGTTCGACAGAACCATGGGCCGAGTGCCGGGGCCCTTGAAGCGCGCAATGGCCCGGTCGCGATGCCGCGGCGAGGACTCCGCCGTCACCTGGTCCGCGTCGAGGCCAAAGACCGAGAGGATCGCGACCAACAGGCGGCTGTGCTCGACGGATGCGGCGAACAGGAGGATCCGGCGGTGCCGCTCGGCCAGGTCAAGCACGGTACGGACGACCTGCAGGTTCCACTGCACGTTGTCGGCGAGCCGAGCCATCAGGGCGTCGGGGATGTCGAACGAGGCGGCGAGGTCCTGCTGGTCCCGAGCACTGAGGAGCGTGCCCGAATCGGCTGCCACGGTGCGGAAGTCCGGACGAGCGAGGTAACCCTGCTCGATCAGGGCCGTGACGGGGTTGTCGTACCCGTCGATCTCCAACATCACCTTCTGGCGGGCGAAGAAATCGGACAGCTTCTCGTCCTCGACGATGTCGGCCCATGTCCGCCCAGGGGTCGCGGTCAGCCCCAAAAGGCTCGAGTCGCTGCGCAGCGTGAGCGCCTCGACGACTCTGCGGTAGGTCGGGGCGATCGCCTGATGGGCTTCGTCGAAGGTGGTGAGGGTGGTGCGCACGCCAAGGCGGTCGAGGAACGTCGGGTCGGCATTAGCTGCGGCGGTGGCCTTGTCCAGGCCAAGGACGATGAGACCGTCCTTGATCGCGTCGAGGTCGGTCGGCGCGTCCCCCCACATGCGGGCCACGGTCACCTCGCGGTTGCCGAGTGAGGCCCATGCCTGTTCGAACTCCACTGCCCCCTGCTCCAGCAGCTCCCGCCCCCGGGCCAGCCACACCACGACGGTCGGCTCGTGCCGGCGGAGGTGGTCGCTGATGAGATTCATGGCGGTACGGGTCTTGCCGACACCAGTGGGCAGGTGCAGCACGACCTTGCGTTCACCGGCGTAGAGCATGCGCTGGGCGCGGCCGGCTGCCAGCCGCTGGTGGGGGAACATCCCATACTGCGGTGTGGAGGCGCTACGGAAGGAGACCGGTAGTTCAGGGGCGCGGTCGACGACGAGTCCGAGGAAGCCGAGGAGGGCGCGGCGCTGCTCGGTGGTCCAGGTCAGGGCCGCGAGGAAGACGTCCGGCTTCGTGGAGTGGCTGCCGCCGAGGCGGTCGGCGAGTTCGGCGCGCTTGTCGTCGGGCAGGAGCTGCAGGAGTTGCGTGCGCTCCTTTGGGTCGCTGATCAGGCGCTCCGGGGAAACGGCCGAGGCCGCGACCTTGCGAAGAGTCTCGTCCGCGTCCTTCCCTTTGTGTAGCAGGTCCAGCAGGTCGCAGGCGTGCTCGCCGAGGAGACCTCGCACGTAGGACAGCGGTGCACCGTTCAGTACGGACGCGAATGCGATCCCGGGAGACCCCGTCATGACGTACACCCGCCCGTTTGCATTCGCACGCTGCTGCGCGTCACTCCAGCTCCCACCCTCGGCTCCTTGGCCCGCTCGTCGGCACAGCAGTGCGCCGCGGGCTCGCCGCCTCACGCTGTGATCAAACCCTAGACCCGCCCGCCTCCTGCCCGAGGTCGGTCGCCCAAACCCCTACCTTATGGCGGCGGGTTCTCGTCGAGCCGGGGCCGCTCAGGCCGAGCGGCCGAACTCCCGTACCCCTCATGTCAGTTCACAGCCATAGGCAGATCGCCCCGCCTATGGGAACATTTGTTTCATTCTGGCCGGCGGGAGCCTTCCTTCGGTGTGACGTTCACGCCTCCCCTCCGACTGTCCTTCGCTCCGGCTAGGATCTCCGTGTACTACTGGTGGAGGATCTCGCGCCGGACGAGATTCGCCGCCAGTTGCCGAAGAGCGGCTAGAAGCGAGCGAAACGGGGTGGAGTGTGATTTATCAGTCACCTGACTCGGACCTGGCCTACCTCGACTACAACGCCACTGCGCCGACGCGGCCCGAAGCCCTCAAGGCAACGGTCGAGGCCATGAGTGCCGTCGGCAACGCCTCTAGCACCCATCGTTCCGGCCGGCACGCCGCCGAGCGAGTCGATCTGGCACGCCGTCAAGTAGCCGAACTCCTGAACTGCGCCCACGGTGAGATCGTCTTCACCTCTGGGGCGACCGAAGCCAACAACCTGGCCCTGCGGGCAGCATTTGGGATCGGGGGCCGGCTGGTCACGAGCCCGGTCGAGCATCCGGCTGTCCTGGAGACCGCGAAGACCATCACCTCCGGCAGCCCCGACTCCCTGATGCTGTTGCCCGTCGACGCGGACGGCCTGGTCGACCTGGATGCCCTTCGGAAGGCCCTGGCCACTGGTGAAGTGGCAGTCGTATCGCTGATGGCGGCCAACAACGAGACCGGGGTGATCACGGATCTCGGGCCTGTTGTCGAGGCTGCCCACCGTGCGGGAGCACTCGTCCACACGGACGCCACACAGCTCGTCGGCCGACTCCCGGTCGATCTTGCAGAGACAGACGTCGACCTCCTCTCCCTCTCCGCCCACAAGTTCGGCGGCCCGCAGGGAGTCGGTGCGCTGTTCGTACGTCGCGGTACCCCCCTGCCCTACCGCCCGCTGCTCATCGGGGGCGGGCAGGAGCGAGGCTGGCGGGCGGGAACTCTGAACGTGCCGGGCATCGCCGGCGCCGGCGCGGCTGCAGAGGCCGCCAGGCGTGCGCTGGCCACCGAGGCTCCCCGCATCGCACAGCTGCGTGACGCACTCGAGGACGCGCTCGTTGAACGGGTCGGCGATTGCCGGATCAACGGCGTGCGCAGCACGCGGCTGCCAGGGGTAACGAGCATCACGTTTAACGGCGCCCCGGCGGATGCTGTGCTCGCTGCCATGCCGGACGTGGCCGCATCAGAGGGCAGTGCGTGCTCCTCCGGCGCACCTAGCCCGAGCCACGTGCTCCTGGCCATGGGGCACAGTCGGGAGGAAGCCGACTCCACGGTCCGTTTCTCCCTCGGGTACGCCACGACCGCTCCAGAGATCGAGCGGGCCGCTGTGTCGGCGGTGCGAGCCGTCCGACATGTTCGAGCCGCTCTGACAGCTCCCCTGTGACAGGGCTCGCATTGCAAGACCATCCACGCCTTTACGGACACGGAGAACACCTCGCATGTCAGACAGCCGGCTCGCGGAAGCCGCCCACCCCGCCTTCGCGCGACACGAGACCTTCGCGCCGCGGTTCGGGTGGCTCCATAAGGCATACATGCAGGTGAAGGACCGCCCGGACACATTCCTTGCGGACGACGCCCCCGTTCTGCTCGGGGTCGGCAAGAACATGGCCATCGCCATGAGGTACTGGTCGAAGGCTTTCAAGCTGACTCGCGAGACCTACGGCGATGACTCCAATTCCCGGGCCATGTTCTCCTACCCCACGTGGGAGGCTCGGTGGCTGCTTGCCGAGGACGGTGCCGACCCCTACCTCGAGGAGCAGGGCAGCCTGTGGCTGCTGCACTGGTGGCTCCTGTGCTCGCGGCCCGGTGCCATGAGCTGGGCGCCTTCCTGGTACGTCGCTTTCCAGCTCGCCCCGTTCGCTCGCTTCTCGGCGCGTGACCTCACCCAGCTGATCGTTCGTCACGTGAACCTGTCGTATAAGGATGCGCCGGTGGAGGCGTCCATCGGCAAGGATGTCGACTGCATCACCAAGATGTACGTGCCTGCGAAGCGGGCCAAGGGCGGCGCACCCGGCGCACTCGAAGATCTGCTCGGCGGCCCGTTCCGAGAGCTTGGTCTGATGGCCGCGGTGGACCACCCGACCTCGGGGCGCCCGGAGTGGGAGTTCACGACCGGCTCGCGCATCTCCTTGCCTGACCGGGTAGTGGCGTACGCCTGCCTCGACTACGCAGCCCGCACGACTCGTAGCGCCGGGTCAATTTCCCTGGCCCGACTCGCCAACGAGCACGGAGCTCCCGGCCGGGCCTTCCGCGTACGCGAGCCCGACATCGCCGCAGCCCTGGAGCGGGTCGCAGCCACCACAGCGGGCCTGCAGGTGGCCGAAGCAGTCGGTCAGCGCAGCCTCGCGTTCGATTCCGACCCGTTCGAGCTGGCCTGGGACGTCCTTGACGCCCAGTACGACAACGTCCGAGACCGGCCTGACTTCCCAACCCGCCTGCAGTGGGACCTCCAGTACCCCAAGCTCGCCGAAGCGGCCGCGCGTGAGCTCAAGCTCCAGGACGTCACCGAGCCGACGCTCGCCCTGATCGAGGAGACCCCGTGACCACCGAGACCCCTACGCGGCCCAGCGCCGCCCGCAAGACCTCCGGTGGCCCCCGGTTCCCCGCCGGCGTCGAACTCGTCGGCTCTCGGATGCGCTCCACCAACGTGGAACGCGACGTGCTGGACGAATTGCACTCCCCGTACATCGGCGCCCGGGCAGTCGACGTTTTCGACCGTGTCGCCAACGCCCTCGGCGACCTGCGCCGGCCTCGGTCGTGGTCCTTCACCGGCCCCTACGGTTCCGGCAAGAGCACCCTGGCCAACCTCATCGACGCGACTCTCGGGTGCGACGAGAGCCGCCGCGCCGAGGCACACGCAGCGTTGGCCGCCGTGAGCCCCAGCCTGGCACAGCGCTTGGCCACATCCCGTGAGCAGCTGGCACCGGAAGGCTTCCTCGGCGCTGTCGCGACGGCCCGGCGCGAGCCTCTCGTCACCACCCTCTCCCGCGCCCTGCAGACCGCCGCCAAGCGGCGCTGGCCGTCCAGGACGCCCAAGGCAGTTGCCACCGCGCTGGCGCGGTGCGCTGATCCTGCCACCGCCAAACCTGAGGACATCGTCGCGGCAGTCACCGCCCTGTGTGCGCAGCAGCCTCTGCTGCTGATCATCGACGAGTTCGGCAAGACCCTGGAACACCTCGCAGGACACAGCGAGTTCTCCAGCGCGAAGGACGACCTGTTCCTCCTGCAGGATCTCGCGGAGAAGAGCGCCGGCAGCCGTGGCCTGCCGTTGTTCATGATGACGCTGCAGCACCTGTCGTTCATGGACTACGCCGCTCACTCCAGCGAGCTGCAGACCCGAGAATGGGCCAAGATCCAGGGCCGGTTCGAGGACATCACCTTCGCCCCGCACCTGGGCGACTCGGTCCAGCTCATGCGCCGCCGACTCGACCAGACCGCCGTGGCGGAGCCCGGCCGCAAGCTCATCCGGGCGCACGCCGAGGCAGCGGAAAAGGCATGGCGCGACCACGGTCTCAGCGACGTTGCCGATCTCTCGGCACAGGACTTCGCCGACCTCTACCCGCTCCACCCGCTGACCGCGGTCGCCGCGCCCCTCCTCGCGGCGCAGATCGGCCAGCACGACCGCAGCCTGTCCGGGTTCCTCAACAACGACGAGCCCCACACGGTCCGCCGTTCACTGGCCTCGTTCTCGGCCGACAAGCCGCGCCGGGCGAGCACCATTCAGCTGCCCCAGCTGTACGACTTCTTCCTCGACTCCGGCCGAACCTCGCTCCTGGCGTCGAGCAACGCGAGCCGCTGGATCGAGATCGAATCCCGGGTCACCGAAGCCAACGGCCTGTCCACCGCCGAGCAGAGCCTGCTGCGCACGATCGGCATGCTGAATCTGATCGACTCCGACGGCGCGCTGCGAGCAACCGCAGCGATGATCTACTTCGCGCTGCACGACCCGGCCGATGCGCCCAGCCCCAAGGCGTTCGCTGCCCTGCAGAAGCAGCTCAACGGCCTGGTGGACCGCGGTCTTCTGGTGCTCCGGGCGTTCAACGGCGAGTACCGCGTATGGCGTGGAAGCAACTTCGATATCGACGGGCGCCTCAAGGAGGTGCACAACCATCTCGATGAGGCAGCAGTCCTCCAAAGGCTCGGCGACTACCTTCCGCTGGCTGTCGCCGCCGGGCGGCACAGCCAGGTCACCGGCATGCTCCGCGCCTTGTTCGTCCGGATCTCCGGTGCTCAGACTCGGTCCATCGAGGGCCCGGACGAACTCAACGACCACGCTGACGGCCTGCTCGTCTTCCACCTCGGAACCATGGAGGACCGGCCGCTCGTCGAGTCGTCGCTGCCCGTGCTCCTCGGGACAACCGACGAGCCGGACCTGGTCCTGCGTGCCGCCTTCCATCTCGTGGCGTTGGAGGAACTGCAGGGCGACAAGTCCCTGGACCCAGTGGCTAGCCGTGAGATCTCCGAGCGGATGTCGGCCGCCAAGCGTGAACTCCTGGAACTGCTCAGCACAGCGTTCTTCCCGCTCACCCAGCGGGCCACCTGGCGCCTGTGGCGCTCAGGTATCCCCGCGGAGGCCGGCGAGGGTGAGGTGATCGAGAGCCGTAGCCTCAGCGGTCTCGCGTCCATCGCCTGCGACCGGGTATTTCCCGCGTCTCCGCGCATTCGCAACGAGATGCTCGGTCGCCATGAACTGACAAGCCAGGGAGCGGCAGCACGCGGCCGGCTGTTGATCGCCATGCTGACCAAGTCCGGCGAACGACACCTGGGCATCGGCAAGTATCCCGCCGAGCGAGCCATGTACAGCGGCGCGCTGGAGTTCATGGGTCTGCACCGAGAGAACGTCGGTACTGCGGACGATTCCTCGACCTCCCTGCTGCCCTACGGTTTCTCGCGGCCCGGTCCCGCCCACCCGCACGTGCTGCCCGTCTGGGAGGCCCTGGAGGCAGCGCTTTCGGACGCCCACAAGCGCACCGATCTCGATGAGATCTTCCGCGCCGTCATGGTGCCGCCCTACGGAGTCAAGGCCGGTCTGGTGCCTCTCCTCGTGGTGACCGCGCTCATCCTGCGCAGCCAGGACGTGGCACTGTTCGAGGAGGGCTCCTACCTGCCACGTCTGACTCCCGATGTGGTGGAGCGGATGGCCAAAGCCCCTGCCCGGTTCTCGGTGAAGGCCACACCCCTCGGTGACGGTCTGCGGCAGAACGTCGTCAAGAAGCTCTCACAGGCGTTGAGCGTCGAACCGCCCCGCTCCCAGGCACTGCGCAACCCCGCCATCCTTGCGGTGACCCGGGCTCTGCTCGAGCGGGTGATGGTGCTGACGCCCTACGCCCGACGCACGCAGCGGATCAGCAAGGACGCCATCGCGGTCCGCTCAGCGCTGTTCACCGCGCAGGATCCGGACGAGCTGCTGTTCCATGCCCTCCCGCAGGCACTCGGCCTCGACCCGATCAGCCCGGAGGCCCGCAAGAGCAGCAGCGGCAACAAGGGCTACACCGAGCGCCTCGCTGCCGCCGCTGAGGAGATCTCCGGCGCCGACCGAGCCCTGCGCGCCGAGGTCGTCGAAACCATCAGCCGCGAGTTCCGCCTGCCCTCGACACTGCCAGAGCTGCGTCAGGCGCTGGCTGCCCGCCTTCAGGGCTTCGCCGGGATCTCGCTCAGCCTTGAGCTGCGCGGATTCGTCGCCATAGCGCTGAATGAGGGCCTGCCGGACTCCGATTGGCTCGATCCCATGATCGTGCGGCTGTCGCACTCCGCCCTCGGAGACTGGTCCGACAACGACATCGCCCACTTCGCCCAGCGCGTCCGTGACATGGCTGCTGCTCTCGACCGAGTGAGCCACCTGTACAAGACCGGCAAATCGACGGGTCGTACGGAGGAGGCCCTCGAAGCGCGCCTGCTCACCCTGACCGACAAGGACGGAGGCGAGCAGCGCACGCTGATCTACCTGCCCGAGCAGTCCAAGCAGGAAGCTGAAAGCCTGGCTGTCAGTGTCCTGGAGCAAGCTGAGAAGACACTCGGCCCCGACGGCGCCCGCATCCTGCTCGCTGCCCTCGCCCAGCGCGTGGCCGAGCCCGCTGCCACCACCGCACTCGAGAGGACGGAGTGATCATGACCGACGCAACGGCCCCGGCCAAGAAGGTTCGGCACGTCATGGGCTTGTCCGGGGGGAAGGACTCTTCCGCCCTTGCCATCTACATGCGCGACCGAGTACCGGAGATGGAGTACTTCTTCTGCGACACGGGCGCCGAGTTGCCCGAGACGTACGAGTACCTCAACAAGCTCGAGGCCGCAGTGGGCAAGCCGATCACGCGGCTGAACACCGACCGGGACTTCGATCACTGGCTCGAGGTCTACCAGGGCACGCTGCCCAGCCCCCAGATGCGCTGGTGCACCAAGAACCTGAAGATCAAGCCTCTCGAGGACTGGATCGGCGAGGACGAGGTCATCTCCTACGTCGCCATCCGCGCCGACGAGAACCGCCTCGGCTACGTGAGCACCAAGCCCAACATCACCGCTGTCTTCCCCTTCCGAGAGGACGGCATCGACCGCGAGGGCGTTGGACGCATCCTCGACGAGGCCGGCACCGGTCTGCCCGGCTACTACGAGTGGCGCACCCGCTCCGGCTGCTACTTCTGCTTCTTCCAGCGCAAGCACGAGTGGGTCGGCCTCAAGGACCGGCACCCCGAACTCTTCGACAAGGCCGTCGCCTACGAGGAGAAGGTCCGCCATCAGGGCACCGCCATGCAGGGCCGTGACTACACCTGGTCCCAGGGCGAGTCCCTGCACCAGCTGATAGAGCGCCGCGAGGACATCGAGGCCAAGCACGAGGCCAACCTGGCGCGCGCCGCCAAGCGGATCAAGCCCAACCGCCCGCTGCTGGAGGTTCTCTCCGACGCCCTCGACGCCGATGACGACGAAGCGGGTTGCTCCGTCTGTCATCTCTGAGCCCTCTGGCTCTGCTCAAGAGTCCGGTTGGTGATAAATCATCACCAACCGGACTCTTTTCTGCCTCGCCCCACCAGTTGTCTGTGCTCCGTGTAAGGATGTGTGCGCTCGTTACACACCGTTACCCAGTCGGAGCGCATGAGGAATGGCGACACCAGACACTGTCGCGCGCGCGGTCATCCGGCATCGCCTAGATGCCAGTCCCGCGCTGGAGATCCAGCTCGGCATCGCTCCGATGATGGACGTGCCGGCTCATCAGGTTCTGCAGGGTGACCTCAAGCGACTCGCATCCCCGTGGGAGCGGCTCGTCGCGACCGAGAGCATCGTCAATGCGATACCCGACGAACCAGGTCTGTACATGTTCGTCTGGCGCCCGTCAATCGCGCTCGCCATGGCGGACCGGAGCGAGAGCAGCTTCCAGCAGGTTCTCTACATTGGACATGCGGGCGGGGCCGGAGAGCTGGGCAACACGCTCAGGAACAGGTACCGGGACTACAAGAAGCATCTGAGGGGGAACCCCGAGGATCTCTGGACCCGGGAGCCACCGACCAACCGGGGCGACCGGCTCACTCACTACCTCGCCCTGCACCCTTTGGAGTACTGGTTCGCGACCGTCGACGATCGATCGATGATCAAGAACCTGGAGAGCCGCCTGATCCACCTGTACAACCCGCCGATCAACATCCAGGGCGGCCCCACCCTGCGCGGCCGACTCAGCAGTATCCCCAAACCTGCGCTCCGCTCCTAGCCTGCGCTCGCTTCCTGACATCGAGGTACCCATGCCGTCCAAGACGTTCGTTCCCGCCTTCGAAGCGAAGGTGGGCAACTGGACCTACTACTCCTGCCTGATGAGCTACGCCCAGGTGGCCCGCGAGATCAACTTCGCGCACGAGCTCGGTGGGAACCGCGATCTCGGCACCATGATCCAGCGAGGCGTGGGCACCCGGACGCAGGAGATCACCGAGTACCTGCTCACCAACGAGAACCGCTTCCTCGGTGCCCTCATCATCGCGGTGTGGGGCGGAGACCCCAACTACCTGTCCGTGACGATGGATGCAGAGAACCAGGCTGTCCTCCAAGGGCTGGACCGAAACTTCGGCGTCCTCACCTTCGACGGTACCCAGCAGTTCTTCGCCTTGGATGGCCAGCATCGGCTCAAGGCCATCAAGGACGCGATCAAGCAGAACCCGGAGTTGGGGAACGAGGACATCAACGTCATCGTCGTACCGCACTTCGACACCGAAGAGGGGCGCCGCCGCACCCGGCGGCTTTTCACCAACATCAACCGCAACGCCAAGAGCACTAACCTCCAGGAGAACATCGCCCTCGACGAGGACGACAGCTTTGCCATTCTCACGCGGCGTCTGCTTGACGAGGACGACTTCCTGAAGCGCGACAAGGTCGTGCTCGTGTTCAGCAAGGTTGGCCAGGACGGCGAGATGGTCCTGGCCCAGCGCTCCGTCAACGCATCAAGCCCTGCGTGGAGCACCATCGCCGTTCTCTACGACATCATCAAGGAGATCGGCTACGACCTCCCCTGCACTACCGAGCAGACCAAACAGCGGGCGACCGACGAGCTTCTCGACCGGAGCTTCGAGCTCATCACCATCCGCCTCCAGGAACTCCTCGACGCATGCGGAAATCTGCGTCAGCGCTACCTTGCCTCGCCTTCACACAAGGAACTGCGCGCGCCCAAGGGGCGCGACGGTGCCGGCCACCCGTTCATGCGACCCGCCGTCCAGAACCAGGTGGCGAAGGTCGTACGGCACATCCTGGAGCAGGAGTCCTTGGAGTGGCCGGAGATCATGAAGCGGCTGTCGGCGCTCGACTGGAAGATGACGTCGGCACCGTTCTCCTCCATGTGGATCGAAACCCCCGAGGGCACGAAGACCAAGGGCAAGATGGCCAGCGGCAACACCCAGTTGCTGTACGACCTCCTGCAAGTTCACCTCGCGCCGCGGTCCAAGGCACAGATCAGCAGGGCATTGCGGGCATACACCGACGTGATGAAGACCAAGTACCCCGTTCCAGCCGAAGAGCTGTTTGCTCTCCTTCCAGTCGATGCCGACTGAAATCGTCGTTGCTCTCAGAGCCTAGCTGGCAAAGGTCTCCGGCTTGATCCTGTCGCTAGCGCCGATTGGCGATTGCTAGTAGGGCCGCATCGAACTGCGGCCCTACTAAGTACAAAATTGGCACCATGGCCCGGCATTTCTGGAGACTTTTATGGAGGCGACCGATGCCCAGAATGGCACGGCGCGAATTTCTCCGCCTTTGAGGCCGCGGTTAAGCAAGATGTTTGCGAGATTCACGCCGGCAAGGGAAATTTTACTCTGACGCAAAAAGGTCTGCGATCCGCGCGGCAGCGGAAGCGCAAACCCTCTGAACTGGGCCAGCCGTCAGGTTATTGTAATTCCCGGGAGATCCATCGAGCGCGAGTACCCCCAGTAGGCGATTCGTGTCAGCGTGCACAATAGGAAATGCTCCAATAATCCCATAGCGTCCGCGGACTTGTTCAAACTCCGCCCAGCTCATCCCCATTGTTAAATCAGGGGAAAGTTCGTCCCACTTTTCCTCGGTCCACGTATGCTGATCCGAATGATGGGTATCGAAATCGTATTCGTGATATCTGCGGAATCGCCAGCATTCTCCGACTATCCCCTTCCCTTCGAGCCATTCAATATCACTCGGAGGTTGCATGTCGTTGAATCGAAGCCTGGCAAGTCGAACTAGATGCTTCTCCCGGCTCCATGCTTTTTTCTCAATAGAGAATGCCTGGAGTCCAATCTCGCTAGCGCGCAGAGCTGTAATATCCTCAATCTGAACAAGAGCAGTCGATAGGGCCGATAGAACCTTGGATCGAGTTACTCTTTTGCGTTCCTCCTTCCGCTCCTTGCGTGCTACTCGGACGGGCTCATAGATGGCCATGGCTGCGATAACCGCGACAGCAGCAAGCATAAGAGTCTTGCTTGTCTGAGTTGGTGGATTGCGAAGGGAGTTTGTTGCAATAACAGCTGCAGCAAGTGCCTGCAGCGCTGCACGTGCAACGGCAGCAGCAGTCTTCAACGAAACCGCCACCTACGCCCCCCGGAGAGGTGCTTCTTCAGCTGGGTCATCACTTGAAAATAGGGAGGATTGAAGGCGTGCGAGGTAAATTTTGTGCCTGATCTCAACATTCTTCCGCGTTGCACCTTCGCGCGTGAATGCCGAAATATAGCTGAAGAGATCGACCTTGTCTGGGTCGGTGCTTCCATTTTCGTCGACAGCAAGCAGCTCATCCAAAGCTCCTGCTGCTTCAAGGCGTTCTGACTCAAAGTTCAGATGGCTTTGCAGGATATCTTGCTCTCTGCCGGACAGGTCATGCTCGGCAAGTAGAACCCTGAGGGCCAAGAAGAGGTCGACGAATGCCCATCGGGTCTTGATCTTCCCTGGATCTGTTCGGGCAATCCGCGCCATGAAATCCAAGGTCATTGAGCATTTTTGGGCAATTTCGCCCGAAGGATCAAAATCTTTATCTTCATACAGGGAAAATAGGTCGGCAGCTTTAAGGTCCGCCGGGCCGTTAGCCTTTTCGAGGCGAAGTGCGATGGCGCCGAGCTCCTGCCACGAAAATCGCTTGTTTGGATTTCCGCTCAGGGCTGAGAAAAGTGGATGACTGTCCGCAAGGCGGTCGACATAGTCCCGCACCGGGCCAGCCATTGCGTTACGCTTTTCTGCAGGGTTTAGAGACTCGCCTTCCTGTAGTCGAAGGAACAGTTCCCGCACAGATGCTTCGGACGCATCTCGAATCTCCGAGATGCTCACCTTGAATAGGCCGATCCGATCTTGATCGTTCTCAGTAAGGTCTGAGTAGAATTTTCCAACCATCTCACCCGGGAGATCCTCTGAAGCGTCGCCAATGGGGTAGTCGCCATCAAGGAAAGCCCAGAGTGCGCGCAGTCGCTGCTGGCCATCAATGACTTCATGGGAGTATATTTCGCTCGACACTTTCCGGAGGTAGATCTTCGGCATGTCGTAACCGCGAAGGATTGAATCGATGAGAAGTTGCTGCTTGCGGACATTCCATACCGGTCCACGCTGATATGCAGGACGCGGGTCGATCCTTCGTCGGATCTGGTGCACTGTATAGACAGTCCAGGTCTCATTGATCGCTTCCACTGCACTCCCTTGTGTCAAGATATCGACGAAGATTCTGCGGTTTCGAGTTTCCCCGATTCACGCCTGCTGAACCTGTATGGCTTGGCGTCGTGCCTTCTTGCCTAGTGAAGGTTGCTGAGGGTTCGTCTAGGCAGCCAAGATAGCGGCTAGCCGGACGACCCACTCCCCGAGTGCTCGATACAGCCAATCGCGGGGCATTACTATTTCCGCTCCGCGCATACGGAATCTCGAATCACAGGCGCTCGGGCGTCCCGATTCCGAGGAGGTCCATGCCCTGCTGGAGCGTCTGTCCGGTGAGCTGACAGACCAGTAGCCGGGTCTCCATGATCTCGCGGCTGGGCGCCTTGAGGACAGGGCAGTGCTCGTAGAAGGCGGTGTACGCCGACGCCAGGTTGTGCAGGTAGGCACAGAGGCGGTGGGGCTCGAACGTTGCGGTCACCTGGGTGATGGTGGCGCCGAACTCGTCGAGGAGGAGTCCGAGGGCGCGTTCGGCCGGCTCCAGGGCGAGGTCCTGGTGGGCGGTCGGGGTGACGCCTTCGGGGGCCTTGCGCAGGATGGACTGGATGCGGGCGTAGGCGTACTGGAGGTAGGTGCCGGTGTCGCCGTTGAGGGAGACCATCCGGTCGGCGTCAAAGATGTAGTCGCGGGTGCGGGAGGTCGAGAGGTCGGCGTACTTGACCGCGCCGATGCCGACCTGCTTGGCCCGGTCCTTGAGCTCGCCAGTGGCGAGCTGAGGGCTCTTTTCGGCGACGACGGTGCGGGCCCGGTCGGTGGCTTCGTCGAGGAGGTCCATGAGGCGGACGGTCTCGCCGGAGCGGGTCTTGAAGGGTTTGCCGTCTTTGCCGAGGACGGTGCCGAAGCCGAGGTGCAGGGCGCGGACGTTGTCGGGGAGCCAGCCGGCGCGGCGGGCGGTCTCGAAGACCATCTGGAAGTGGAGGGCCTGACGGCTGTCGACGACGTAGAGGAGTTGGTCGGCGCCGAGCATGCCGACGCGGTCGCGGATGGCGGCGAGGTCCGTGGTGGCGTAGCCGTAGCCGCCGTCGCTCTTCTGGACGATGAGCGGGGTCGGATCGCCGTTGGGGCCCTTGATGTCGTCGAAGAAGACGCACAGGGCGCCGGCGGAGCGGACGGCGACGCCGGAGGCTTCGAGGTCGGCGCACACAGCAGCGAGCATCGGGTTGTAGTAGCTCTCGCCGACGGCGTCGGCGTCCTCAAGGAGGACGCCGAGGCGGGCGTAGACGGCTTCGAAGTAGACCTTCGACTCATCGACCATGCCCTGCCAGGACGCGACGGTCTCGGCGTTGCCAGCCTGGAGGTCGACGACGCGTCGGCGGGCCCGGTTGGCGAAGTCGGCGTCGCTGTCGAATTTGGCGCGCGATGCCTTGTAGAGGCGGTTGAGGCGGGACATCGACGGGCCGGAGTCGGCGGCCTCGGTGTTGTCTCCGAGTTCGTCGGGGTGCTCGACGAGGTACTGGATGAGCATGCCGAACTGGGTGCCCCAGTCGCCGAGGTGGTTGCGCCGGATGACCTTCTCGCCCGTGAACTCCAGGGTGCGCACGAGCGCGTCGCCGATGATCGTGGAGCGCAGGTGGCCGACGTGCATCTCCTTGGCGATGTTCGGCTGGCTGTAGTCGATCACTGTGACGCCGGGCTCTGTGGCGCTGCCGACACCGAGCCGGGTGTCCGTCGTGCGGGCGGCCAGCCGCTCCAGGATCGCGGCATCAGTGACCGTGACGTTGACGAATCCGGGGCCGGAGACCTCCAGGCCCGCGATGACCTCATCCGCGGCCAGGTGCTCGAGAACGCGCGTGGCCATCTCACGAGGGTTGGTCCGCAGAGGTTTGGCGAGACTCATGATGCCGTTGGCCTGGAAGTCGGCGCGGTCGCTTCGTCGCAGCTGGGGGTCGCTGTCCGCTGCGTCGGGAAACGCGGTGGAGATCGCCTGAGCAAAGCGCTGCTGCACCGCGTCGGCGATGGAGAGGACCGTAGCCATAGAACGAAGGACCACTTCTGTGAGAGGGCGGAGCTGCGGACGGGCCGCGGGAGTCGTACAGCAACCGCGCCAGGTAGACGGTCGGCGCCGCACGCCGATTATCCCACGCCCTTGCGGGCGAGAAGCCGATTAAGGGCAGCTGGACCGCACGCCAGGGCTCCCCAACGGCAAGGGTTATCAACGGAGCTGAACGATCATCAGTAATTGAGAGCCACCACTCCGCTTTGCGCGGTTCCGTGCGGCCTGGGACCCGATGGCCGAATCTGTTAATTCGATCGAACACACGGTGACGGGGCGGCTACGGTGGCACATCTGCATGCGGCACTCGGGAGGGGAGTGGGGTGAGCAGAACGGTGAGGGGTGCGCGAGGTTCGGGGGATCTCGCGGTCTCGGTTCGGCAGGCGTTCGACGCGGAGGGAAAGGAGCTCTCCTTCGACGACCCCGGCTTCATGGACATCGGTGGCCGGTTACGACGGTTTCGCCACTGCGGGCGCGACCTGGTGGCGAAGCTCCGGCCGCTTGAGGCGGCGCGCTCAGAGCGGGATCTGGCTGCCGAGTCCGCGCGTCGCCTGGGCGGGTTGACGGTCGACGGGCTCGGCGCCGTAGAGGTCTGCGTTCCCGAACTGGTTCCGTTGCCCGGGCGAGGTGCCGCACTGGCCTCTCCGTATCTGGGCAGGCGTGTGTCGGCTGAGAGCGGGGCGGACGGTCTGTCCGTGTCCGTCATCGCCAGCTTGCTTGTGGCCTTGCTCGACCGAGGGGTCGAGGCATCGGGGTGCGTGCCGCGGAACATGTTCCGCCAGAGCGGGCGGACGGTTCTGATCGACTGGGAGGACGCGCTCCTGGTGCCGGCCGGCGCCGCCCCCGACGAGTTGACCCTGATGAAGTGGGACATCGCCTGGTCCGACCTGCTCGGGCGGGACCTCAAGTTGAGGGAGCGAATCCCCGCCTCGTCGCCCGGCGAGCAGGCGGAGCTGGACGACTTTGAGACGGTCCTGGCGAGCTGGCTCCCCCAGGCCGCGACCTACAGGGACGTCCGCCGTTACGGGGTCGAGGTGACGCTCGCGAGTGAACTCCCGGCAGAAAGAGCCGGATCGGCTAGGGTCTGTGTGATGTTGTGATCAGTTGGGTGGTCGCACGAGGTCGTCTATCCAGATCATTGAGGCGCGGAGGTGGAGGCCTGCGAGGTAGCTCTCGGGC
>NZ_JBSFJC010000075.1:0-42813 GCF_053597855.1 Kitasatospora sp. NPDC001225 | reverse complement strand
CCCCTCCCTCCCCGGGGGCCGCCCGCCGGCCGGTGTTCGGGCCGGCGGGCGGGGGGGTCACGGGTTCAGCTGCTGCAGGGTGAAGGCCGTCGCCCGGTAGGAGTACTGGGCCACGATGGAGTTGGCGTTGGCGGCCTCCGCGACCGCGAGCCAGTTGCCGGAGTGCTGCAGCTTGAGGACGAAGGCGCCGGAGGCCGGGTCCACGGTCTTCCAGAACTTCTGGTTGGGGCCGATGTCGCCCGAGCAGTCGAACACGCTGATCCAGGAGGCGTCCACGCTCCCGCTGTTGTAGCTGCCGATGCAGTCGCCGTTCTGCCGGTTGCGCAGCACGTAGCTGCTGGTGTCCTCGGGGGGCGCCCGGCCACCGGCACAGGCCCCACTGCTGGTTGCGCTGGCCGTTCCAGGGGTACTGGATGAGCGCTCCGTCGAAGAAGGTGCCGCCCTGGCTCATGTCGAGGACCTGCCCGGCCGGGGTGTTGATCCGGTAGTACCCCGAGCAGCTCCAGCCGTTCCAGTCGGACCAGCCGAACTTCGGCGGGGTGTCGGCGGACGCGGGAGCGGCGAGCAGCGTGCCGCCGGCCAGCGCGGCCAGGATGCCGGCGCCGAGCGTGCGCAGGGCGCCCGTCGTCCGGCGCCGTAGCGGGTTCGTCATGGGTTCCTCCGTCGTGGTGTGGGGTGGGCGGGTCAGCAGGAGAGCCGGATCTGGGCGGTGCGGCGCAGGGTGCCGGCCGGTTCGGTCTGGGCGCAGTTGACGCTGCCGATCTCCGGCAGCTCGTAGGTGGTGAAGCTCCCTCCGCCGCCGTCCGGGAAGGCGTTGATCCACACGCCGGTGGTCGGGCCGGTCTGGGCGCAGACGAACTTGGCGTACTCGCCCTGGACCCGGCGGGTGCCGCGGTAGAGGCCGTAGTAGCCGGGCTGGTTGAGGTTCCAGGTGGTCGAGACGGTGGTGCTGGTGGTGGTCGAGGTGGTCTTCTGGACGGAGAAGCCGACCTTGGCCTCGATCTTGACGAAGAGCACGCTCGCCGAGGCGCTGATCTCGGTGCTGCGGTTGACGACGGTGGTGACGGAGTCCACCCGGCTCAGGGTCTCGGTGCGCTGGCCGGTGGTTCCCGGGGCGACGTAGACGGCGAGGAAGTCGGTGACGACGGGGTCGACCTGGAGGGACGTCACGTCCAGCCAGGTCTGGTCCACGGCGGGGTTGCAGTTCGTCGTCGGCGGGCGGGTGCCGGCGTGGGCGGTGCCGGCCCCGATGCCCCCGATCTCCAGCAGGGTCATGATGATCGTGGCGGCGGCCGCGGCCGTCGCCGTCCGTCGGCGGGGCCGGTGGACGAGGGTCATCTGTTCTCCTCCGTGCTCTGGTGGATGGGCCGCACCCCTGCGGCCGGAACCGTGCCGGTGCGGGTGCGGGTGCGGGCGGTGGGGCGGTCCGTCGTGGGGGATGCCGTCCGGCCCGGTGACGATCCTGCGCAAGGCCGTCATGAATTCCTCACGACCCCATCACGCCGCGGGAGGGCGCCCCGGAGCGCGGCGCCGCGTCCAGGGCGCCATGGACACGCCGCCGCGCCCGGGCGAGGATGGCCCTGCCGCACCCGTCACTGGGGCTCGGGGCGCAGGACGACGCACGGCACCGTTCGATCGTCGGAGGCCATGGGGTGGAGTTCAGGATCCTGGGAGCACTGGAGGTGCGGGCCCGGGACTCCGGCCCGCTCGCCGTCGGCGGCCGGCTCCAACAGGCGCTCCTGGCCGTGCTGGTGGCCCACGTCGGCCGGACGGTGTCCGTGCCCCGGATCGTCGACGCGGTGTGGGACGAGTGCCCGCCCGCCACCGCCGACCGCCAGGTCCGGAACATGGTCGGGCTGCTGCGCCGCGCGCTCTCGCCCGGCCCGCGGCGCCCTTCACCGATCCGTACCGACGGGCCGGGCTACCTCCTCGCCGCGGACGGGGTCCGCGTCGACGCGCGGGAGTTCACCGCCCGGGTCGACGCCGCCGCCCGTGCGGGTGCCGACGGCGCGCCCCTGCTGCGCGAGGCCCTGGACCTGTGGCGCGGCCCCGCCCTGGACGGCCTGCCGGGCCGCGCCCTCGCCACCATCGCCGCGGGCCTGGAGGAGCAGCGGATGGCCGCCCTGGAGCGGCTCTTCGAGCTGGAACTGGCGGCCGGCCGGCACGAGCGGATCGTCCCGGAGCTCATCGGCCTGGTCGGGGCCACTCCCCTGCGCGACGGCCTGGTGCGGCACCTGCTGACGGCCCTGCTCCGCAGCGGGCGCCGGGCGGAGGGCCTGGCCGCGTACCGGCGGTATGCGGCCGACCTCGCGCGGGAGCTGGGCCTCGACCCTTCGCCCGAACTCCGCTGCCTCCAGCAGGAGTTGCTGGGCTCCGGCGCGCCGAACCCGGCCCCGCCCCGCGAGCCCGCCGCATCGAGGCGGCCGGCCGCCGCGGTACAGCGGCCCCTGCCGCGTCCCGCCCAACTCCCCTGGGAGTCACCCGCCTTCGTCGGCCGCGAGGCTCAGCTTCGCGCCATCGGACGCCACCTGGTCGGCCCCGGGGGGCCGGGCGGCCGTGCCCCGGCCCCCGGGGCCATCGCGCTCGTCACCGGTGCCCCCGGGGCCGGCAAGTCGGCCCTGGCGCTGCGCTGGGCCCACCGCACCCGGGACCGCTTCCCCGACGGCCAGCTCTTCACCGACCTGCACGGCTGGTCGTCCACCGGCCCGCAGCACCCCCACGCCGTCCTGGGCTCCTTCCTGCGCGCCCTGGGCGTGCCGGCCGAGGACGTCCCCGCCCGGCTCGACGAGACGGCGGCGCTCTACCGGTCCACGCTGGCCGGCCGGCGGGTCCTGATCGTCCTGGACAACGCCCTGGACGCCGCGCAGGTCCGTCCGCTGCTGCCCGGCGCCGGGGGCTGCGCGGTCCTCGTGACCAGCCGTGAGCGGCTCACCGGCCTCGTCGTACGGGAGGGCGCCCAGCGGATCGAGCTGGCGGAGTTCAGCCCGGACGAGGGCCGCGCCCTGGTGCGCCGGGTGCTCGGGGCCGAACGCGTCGAGGCCCGGGAGCAGGCCGTCGCCCGGCTGCTCGACGCCTGCGGCCACCTCCCGCTGGCCGTCGCGCTCGCCGCCGCCCGGCTGCGCGACCGCCCGCACCACGACCTCACGGACTTCGCCGCCGAACTCGCCGGCAACCGGCTCGACGTCCTCAGCGCGGACGGCGACGACCGGTCCGCCTGCCTGCGCACGGCCTTCTCCTTCTCCTACCGCGCGCTCGACGAGCCCGCCCGACGCCTGCTGGGGCTGCTCGCGACGAGCCCCGCCGTCGACCTGTCGGCGCCGGTCGCCGAGGTGCTCGGCGGCCTGGAGCGCGGAACCGGCGCGCGGGTCCTGCGCCGGCTGGCCGACGTCCACCTCCTCACCGAGCACCGCGCCGACACCTACCGCTTCCACGACCTGCTGCGCCTGTTCGCCGCCGAGCAGGGCACGCGGCAGGAGAGCCGACGCTCCCGCCGCCTCTGCCTGGAGCGCTGGTACGCGTGGTGCCTCCACCACGCCTGTGCCGCCACCCGGACGCTGGTGCCGGGGCGGCCCCACGTGGCGCTGCCACCGCCGCCCCGGGGCCTGGGCATCGTCACCTTCGCCGACCCCGCCCAGGCGCTGCGGTGGTGCGACGAGCAGCGGGCCAACCTCCTGGCCACCGCCGCCCACGCCTTCGAGCACGAGGACGACGACGTCGCCTGGAAGCTCCCCTCACTGCTGTGGCCCTACCTGCACCGGACCGGGCCGCACGCGGAACGCCTGGCCGTGAGCCGGACCGCGGTGGCCGCCGCCCGCCGGCTCGACGATCCGCTCGCCCTGGGCCTCAGCCTGAACGACCAGGGGCACGCCTGGGGCTCCGCGGGCGACCTGCCGCAGGCCCGCCGGCACTACGAGCAGGCCCTGGGGCTCGTCCGCGCGGCCGGCGACCGGGCCGTCGAGGCACTGGTGCTGGCCAGCCTGGGGGTCTCGCACTTCAACTGCGCGGACTACGCCGGGGCGGCCGACCACTTCGAACGCGCCCTGCGCCTGCTGGCCGCGGACGGTCCGGGCGCCGCCCGGTGGACGGTCCTGCTGTGCGAGACCAACCTCGCCAGCAGCCTCCTGATGCTCGGCCGGGCCGAGGAGGCGCAGGCCCTGGCCGAGCGGCTGCTCGCACCGGAGATCCGCCGGCTGGGCGGCGTCCCGGAGTGCAGCCTCCTGAACGTCGTCGGCATGGCCCGCTATGCCGCCGGCCGCCCCGAGGAGGCGCTGGTCCACCTGGAGCGCTCGCTGGCCGTCGGCCGGACCATCACCGGATACGTCGACCAGCGCGCCAACTCCCTGACCGCCCTGGCCGCCGCCCAGCAGGCGCTCGGCCGCGACGCCGACGCCCTGCGCTCCTGGGAGGAGGCCCTCGCCATCTACCGCGAACTGCCCGCCCACTACCGCGACGCGGCGGTCGGCCTGCTGACCTCCCTCGGCTTCACCCCGCCGACACCGCCGACACCGTCGTCCCCGGGGCACGAGCACGCCGTCCTGCCTGGCCCCTGACGACGCTGAACGTTCACGGCCTGTCCGGAGCACCGGACAGGCCGTGAACGGAAGGACGGTCGACCAGGCGACGGCGCCGGGCCGGGGCGAAGGCCGCGGGAACGGCGCCGACCGGCAGTCCGTCCGGGTTGCTCACCGGTTCGCGGTGGGTGACCCCTTGCCCGACGCGACGTCGTTGCCGGAGATGCCGATGCCGGAGACGCCGCCGGCGGCCCCGTTCTCGGTGGGCGACTCCTTGCCCGGCGCGACGTTGCCGAAGATGCCGACACCGGAGACGGGGTGGGAGCCGGTGGCGGCGAAGGCCGGGGCGGCCGTCGCGGCGCCGCCCGCGACCAGTGCCGCGGTGAGCGCGACCGCCGGGGCGAGGCGACGGGCCTGGTTCAGGACACGGTTGTTCTTGCGCATGCGAATTCCCCCTGGATTTCCGCTCCGGCACGCGGGCGAGACCGCGTCCGGGCAGCACGAAGTACACCTGGTGACTGAGTGATGCGTCGGCGGCCGGTTCCGGTTTCCGGCCGCTCACTCATCAGACGTGCGGGGGGCACGGAGGTTGCAGGTGGGCCTGGATTTTTTTTCGGCCCGCGAAACCCCGTGGGGACGCCGGCCGGCGGCGTCAAACCCGCCCGCCGGGGACGGGGGCGAGGCGGCCGAGCATCGCGATCACGGTGATCCGCGTCCTGCTGTCGTTCGTCGCCGCGCAGTGGGCGTCGACGCCCCGCTCGTCCGGTGCCTCGTTCGGCTCGGCCAGTCCCAGCCGGATCAGGTCGACGGTGTACTCGTGGCACCGGGAGTAGTCCGCGGCGGCGCTCACCGCTTCGGCATGGTCGATGCGACCGGGATCCGCGGCGCGCAGCAGCGCCGGGGTGGGCGGCGGGCCCAGCGTCTCCCCGATCCACCCCGAGACGGCCTCCCGGGGGCAGCCGCGCTCCAGCTTCGAGGTGGTCGCGGCGGAGAGCGCCAGGTGGATGAGGAGCGTCCCGAACCAGGCGGTGACCTCGGCCGGGGGCGTGTCCGTGCCCGCCGGCGGCATCACGGCCTGGTACAGCGCGGCCGGGTCGTCGGCGTGCGCGGCGGCGACGACCGCCTTCATCGCGCTGTCGAGGGCGGCCCTGTCGATGGTCATGTCAGCGGTTCTCCCCATGGTCGGCGGCCGTCAACGTAGCGCTCCGGCACGGTGCGTGGCCGGTGAAGGGGCGGATTTTCCCCGGTACGCGTGAGGAGGGGGTCGACCGGATTGACGGCTGTCGGCTGTCGGCTGTCACGCGATTCCCCGTGGGCCGCGGTTTCGTGGCGGCGTGATTCCCGACCCTGGTGGTCACGAGTCCCCCCGGGGGGACGGTGACCGGCACCAGGCGCACGCGGTGGCGGCACCCGTGGCTGTGGGCCGTCGCCTTCCTCCTGCCCGTCGTGCCGTTGGCGGCGCGGCCCTCGGGCCCGGGTCGGGACGCCCTTCGGCGCACGGGCCGTCAGGCGACCGCCGACGGGTGCGCGATGGCGGAGGCCGGGACGCGGGTGGCGCGGCAGCGGTGCCGCAGGGGCCTGCGGCGAAGCCACTGCCCTGGCCGGTGGGGCGCCGGTCAGTGCGCCCGGCCGGCTGCCGCCTGGGCCCGGAGGGCGTCGACGGCGAGGCGGGCGGCGGTGCCGATGGCGGCGTCGGCGGCGGGCAGGGTGATGGTGGTGGCGGCGGCGCGGGTGAAGACGGCGAGGGCGTAGCGGCCGCCGTCGGGGTATTCGACGACGCCGACCTCGTGGCGCAGCGTGGGGAGGGTGCCGGTCTTGCCGTGGACGCGGACGTCGTCGTAGGGGAAGCCGGAGGCCAGGCGGTGGGGCCAGACCTGGAGGCCGAGGAGGCGTCGCAGGGCGGTGCCGTGGTCGCCGGGGCAGGCGTCGCCGTGCCAGAGGGCGGCGAGCAGGGTGGTCATGTCGCGGGGGGTGCTGTGGTTGGTGAAGGCGGGGTCGAGGACTCTGAGGCGGGCGACGACGGCGGGGTCGACCGGGGAGTCGGGGCCGGTGTCCTCGGCGAGGGCGGCGATGAGGTCGCGGAGTTTGTGGACGGCGACGGTGCGGGTGAGGCCGAGGTCGGCCATGGTGCGGTTGACGGTGTCGAGGCCGATCCGGTCCCACAGGGTGTCGGCGGCGGTGTTGTCGCTGACGGCGGCGGTGAGGTAGGCGAGGTCGCGCAGGGAGAGGCGGGCGTCGTCGAGCATGGCGCCGAGGCCGGTGGACCCGGGGGTGCGGCCGGCGGCGGGGACGTCGACCTGCCGGGTGAGGTCGATCCGTCCGGCGGCGGCCTCGCGGTAGAGCGTCACGAGCAGGCAGAGCTTGTGGACGCTGGCGGTGGAGACGGCGGTGTCGGCGCCGAGGCCGATCTCGGCGCCGGTGTCGAGGTCGCGTGCGTGGAGTCGGCCGGTGACGCCGGCGTCGGCGAAGGCCGCGGCGATGCGGGTGCGCGCGGCGCGGCCGTGCGGGGTCCGGTCGGCGGCCGGGCGGTCGGCGTGCGGGTGCTCGGCGGCCGGGTGGTCGGCTGTGGTGCGGTCGCTGGTCACAGCGGGAACTCCATTGCGGGCCGGGGGTAGAGCGGGGGGCGGTGGGGCGGCTGGGGCAGCAGGCCGCCGGGTCCGGTCAGCGCCTCATGGGCGGCCTGGGCGAACAGCCGGACGGCGGGCCCGCCCCGCCCGGTCGGCCAGGCCGTGGAGGTCCGCCAGGCCAGCGGGGTGCCGGTGAGCGGACGCCAGACTGTACCCGGTGGGGGTGTGGTGCGCGGCACCAGGGCGATGGCGCTGCCGGTGAGCACGAGCGCCCCCGCGACGTCCGGTCCCGGCGGGTCGACGACGGCTTCAGGGGTGCAGCCGTGCCTGGTCAGCGTGGTGAGGACCTCGTCGTACAGGGCCGGGGCGGTGGCGCGCGGGAAGAGGACCAGGCGCAGGCCGGTCAGGTCGGCCACCGCGAGCTCCGGGCGGTCGGCGTGCGGGCCGCCGGCGGCGAGCAGGGCGCCGAGCGGCTGGTGCAGGACGGGGCCGAAGGCCAGTCCGTCGGCCGGGCAGGGGTGGCGGACGACGGCGACGTCGACGGTGTGCTGGGCGAGTTCGCGCACCACGGCCGCGACGGGCAGTTCCCGCAGTTCGAGCCGGGTGCCCGGGGAGGCGGTCTCGAAGCCGGTGAGCAGCGCGGCGAGGGTGGCCGGCCCGAGTTCGGGCGGGACGGCCGCGCGCAGGGTGCCGGCCCGTCCGCTGCGCAGGTCGGCGGCGGTGGCGAGGAGGCGGGCGGCGCTGTCCAGGGTCTCCTCGGCCTCGGCGAGCAGCAGCCGGCCCGCCGGGGTGAGGTCGACGCCGCGCGGGCCGCGGTCGAACAGGGTCACGCCGAGTTCGCGTTCGAGGCGCTGGATCCGCTGGGAGAGCGAGGGCTGGGCGATCCGCAGACGCTCGGCGGCGCGGCCGAAGTGCCGTTCCTCGGCGACGGCGCGGAAGTGGCGGAGGTGCCCCAGCAGGTCCATGGCCAGTAATCATAGGCGTTTTCTTATCGCTCACTTCACGATTGCGGTCTTGGACTGGGAGGTCCGCGGCCTGTTTAGCTGAGCGTGATCGCGCGGATCGCGGCGGTGTGGACCACCCCCGCGGGGCGCGACCGTGATGACACGAACCACCTGGGGAGACCACTGATGACGCCCGACCTCCGCCGTACCGGCACCCGTACCCGTACCCGCGTCGCGCTGCCCGCGGTGGCCCTGCTCGTGGCCGCGCTGGTCGGCGGGTGCGGCCGGGCGGACGGCGCCTCGACGGCGGCGGCCACCGGCGCGACTGCGGCGACGACAGCGGCGGGGGCGGCCTCCGCCGCCGCGGCGGACGCGGCCTTCGCGGAACTCGAGCAGCGGTTCGGCGCCCGGCTCGGCGTGTACGCGGTGGACACCGGCAGCGGCCGGGAGGTCGTCCACCGGACCGACGAGCGGTTCGCGTTCGCGTCCACGATCAAGTCGCTCGCCGCCGGGGCCCTGCTGCGCAAGGCCTCCGACGCGGACCTGGACAAGGTCGTCCCCTACCGCCAGGAGGACGTGCTGGCGTGGGCACCGATCACCTCGCAGCACGTGGCGACCGGCATGAAGCTGCGTGACCTGGCCGCCGCCGCCATCCAGTACAGCGACAACACCGCGGCCAACCTCGTCTTCGCCGAACTCGGCGGCCCGGCGGCCGTCCAGCAGTCCCTGCGCGACCTGGGCGACTCGACCACCAGCGTCGACCGCACCGAACCCACCCTCAACGAGGCGACCCCGGGCGACACCCGCGACACCAGCACGCCGCGCGTCCTCGCCGCCGACCTGCGCCGCTACGTGCTCGGCGACGTCCTCCCGGAAGGCCGGCGCGGGCTGCTGACGGACTGGCTGGTCGGCAACACGACCGGCGGCCCGTACATCCGCGCGGGGGTGCCCGCCGACTGGCGGATCGGCGACAAGACCGGCAACGCGGGCTACGGCACCCGCAACGACGTCGCCGTGGCGTGGCCGTCGGGCGGGCGCGCCCCGATCGTCATCGTCGTCCTGACCGACCGCGGCAAGGCCGACGCCACCTCCGACGACGCCCTGATCGCCCAGGCGACGAAGACCGTCGTCAGCGCCCTCGGCTGACGACCGTATCCGCATCCGTCCCGAAGGAGCATCCCCTCCCGAAGGAGCGCCCCTTCCCGACCGACCAGGAGCCCCGACCGCGATGATCCGACCCACCCGCCGGGCCGACACGGACGCCGACTTCACCCGGCGCCGTCTCGCCCAGCTCGCCGTCCTCGGCCTCGCCGCCGGGGCCGCGCCGGCCGCCCTTCCGGGCACGGCCTCGGCCGCCGCCCCCTCCTCGGTGAAGGCGTCGTCCGCCGGCCGCGCGCACTACGACCGCGCCCGCCGCCTCGCCGCCGACGACCCCGTGCTGCGGGCCCTGGTGACGGCGCTGACACCCGGCTCCGTCCTTCCCCCGCTGCCCGCGCCCGCGCCCGTCAAGCTGTTCGACAACCTGGTGCTGCTGAGCGCGGGCTGGGTCTCGGCGATGGCGGTGCTGACGGACGACGGCATCGTGCTGATCGACGCGCTCACCTCACCCGCCGATGCCGAGGGCGTCGTCGTCCCCGGGCTGCGGGCGGTCGGCGCCGACCCGGCGGCGATCCGGCACATCGTCGTGACCCACGGCCACGCGGACCACTTCGGCGGCGCCCAGACCCTCGCCGACCGCTGCGGCGCCCGCGTGCACATGTCCCCGGCCGACTGGGACCTCCTCGCCCGCACCCGTCCCGCCGACGCCCCCGTCCGCGACCTCGACATCGCGGACGGCGCACAGCTCACCCTCGGCGGCACGACGATCGAGCTGCACCACACCCCGGGCCACACCCCCGGCACCGTGTCCCCGGTCATCCCGGTCCGGGCGGGCGGCCGGTACCACAGCGCGATGCTGTGGGGCGGCCTCAACCCGCCCTCGACGGTGGCGGAACTGCGCACCCTCCTCGCCTCCGTCCACTCCTTCCGGGCCGTCATGCGCCGGACGAACGTGGAGGTCGAGCTCTCCAACCACCCGAACGACCACGGCCTCGAACGAGCCGAACAGCTGCGGCACCAACCGCCCGGCGCCGCGAACCCCTTCCTCCTCGGCGGCCCCCGCACGCAGCGGTACATGGCGGTCATGGACGCGATGGTGCGCGGCCGCATCGCCGACGCGGAGGCTGCGGAAGCGGCGGGGGCGGGAACCGGGGCACGTGGAGCCCGGACCGTGGCGGCGCCGCACGCCTGCCGCGGGATTCGGGCATGAAGCCGGAGCTTGTCGTCTGCGTGGTGTCCGAGGCAGACGCCGCTCCTCCAGGTCGGGTGGACAAGGCCGCACCACCCCGCACATGTACAGGTGGTGGATCGTTTCCCGCGTTCGCGGCGGTCGCTTCCCGTTGTGGCGGGGGTCCTACGGCGGCAGGATGAGTCGTCGTGACTGCCGACCTGCCATTGTTGCTTCTGGACGTCGACGGGGTGCTGAACCCGTTCGCCGCGGCGGTGTGCCCGGCGGATTACCAGGGGTACGGGTTCTTCCCCGATGAGGAGCCGGTGCGTCTGAACCGGGTCCACGGGCGGTGGCTGAACGGACTTGCCGAGCACTTCGAGATCGTCTGGGCGACGGGTTGGGAAGAGGAAGCGAACGAGATCCTCGCGCCGTTCCTGGGGCTGGAACGGTTGCCGGTCGTCTTCTTCCCACCCAAGCCGTTCGAACCGTGTGAGAAGGTGCCGGCGGTGGCGGCCTTCGTCGGAGAACGGGCAGCGGCCTGGGTGGACGATGCGCTGACACCGCAGGCCCGGGCCTGGGCCGACGGCCGCGCGGCCGCGACCTTGCTGGTCGACACCGATCCGTGCGTGGGCCTGACCTGGAGTGCGGTCGAGCAGTTGTCGCGGTGGTCGATGGACCTGAGGCGGCCGAAGGCTGAGTGACCGTCGGTGCCCGAGACCGCGAGGCGCTCCGATGCCGCTCCGCCGACCGGGACGTCACCCTGATCAAGCGGGCCACCGCCCCGGCCACCTCCGAGGCCCTGCGGCAGTACACCGGCATCGAGGGCCTGCCGGACCAGCGCGTCACCGGCTACCCGCTGGTCGACCCCACCGCCGCCGACCAGGCCGAGGCCCGGGCCACCGGCCTCCTCACCCGCTACGTGCTGCCCAGCGCCACCCTGTTCACCGCCCTGGTCGCCTGGCTGGTCACCGGCCTGGCACTGCGGCCGGTGGACCGGCGCCGCACCCGCCCTGCGGTCCGAGGAGGGGTGCACCGACGTTCGTCCGGTGGATCCCCGAACTCGGCCGGGGGGGGAGGCCGGGTTGCGGTCGCGGGGCTGGCGGCCGGGGTGGCGCGTGGTCAGTCGGTGTCGGTGGCGGCCAGGACCGCGAGGTGTCGGCCGTCGGGGTGCAGGGCGGCGAGGGCGAGGTCCCAGGCGACGTTGTGGAACCAGGGGGCGGACGCGGTGCCGAGGCGGAGCCAGGTGGTCTGGCGCACGCGGTCGGCGGTCCGGGTGATCGGCGCGTCGGCGGGGGTGCCGGTCAGGGCGGCCAGGGAGCGCCAGGCGGCGAGTCTGCCGTAGGCGCCGTAGTTGCCGTGGCCGTAGGCCGGTGCGCGCAGGGCGGCGGTGAGCAGGGTCCGCAGGGCGAGGTCGGGGTCGGAGGGGTGGAGCCGGGCCGGGGTCTGGCCGGGCGGCCAGGGGGTGAGTGGCAGGAGCGCGAGGAGTGCCGGGAGGTCTTCGGGGGTGACCGGGTCGGGCAGCCAGAACTCCTGGGCGGCGAGCTTGCCGTTGGACTGGGCGAGCCAGTGGGCGACGGCCGCGCCCATGGCCTCCGTCGTGGCGGGTACGCCGGTCTCGGTCGGTTCGGCCGCGGCCGCCCGCTGCCGCGTCGCCGGCGTGGTCTCCAGCGCGTCGCCCGGCTCCGGCCACACGGCCGGGACCGTCCAGGTCCAGTCGTCGGCGGCTCCCGCGGGGCGCCGCAGCCCGTGCTCCTCGGGCAGCAGGGCCAGCGGCAGTACGGCGAGCGGGTGGCCCTCGGCCAGGAGGGTGTCGGCGAAGGCGCGCAGCGCGGGGTAGCCGTTGACCGCGTCCGAGACGAGCACCGTCTCGTGGAGCAGGCAGGCCGCGAACTCGCGCGCGTCCGCGGTCTCGGGTGCCCGGTCGAAGACCTCGTCGGCGATGTCCTCGATGCGGTGCCCGTGGGCGACGACCGCGGCCAGGTAGCGCGGGGAGACGCCGGGGTGCGGCGAGTCCAGCACGCGCACCAGGGCGCGCAGGCTCTGCGGCCCCGGGCGGGCGGCCAGGGCGTTCAGTGTCCAGTACAGGGCCGCGGCACAGTGCCCCTGAAGGTCCCGTCCGGCGGCGGTGCGGGCGGCGAGTTCCGCCGCGAGGCCGCCGGCCCAGTCGAACTCGCCGGTGGCGACCCGCGATTCGACCTCGGCGCGCAGCACGGAGACGTCCGCGTCGTCGGCCTCGCACAGGGCGTCCACCGTGCGGGTGATGTCCTTGTCCATGGCGTGATTGTTTCCCGGCGGCGGGTGGTCCGCCGCCGGCGGCGCGCCCGCCGACGCTCGGCGTCGGCGCGGACCGGTGGCCGCCGCGGCCCCTGCGACCTGCGGATTCGACGAATTGTGACGCGAACGCGTCCATGTGCTGCGGGCGCGTTTCGTGTTCGTGTCCACTTGCCCTGGTCCCTGGTGCCGGGTGTCGCTCGCACACAGACTGGCCTCTGCACGGTCGTGCAACCACCCCTTGGATCGAGGAAGTTCCACCCGCATGCCCAACTCCCCCAGACCCGGCGCTCCCCGGCCGTACCCGTCGCATCCGGTGGGGAGGTGGCGTCCGTGCTCCGGTACGTGACCCGCAGGGCCGCGGGCTGGTTCCTGGTGATCGCCGTGGCCACCAACGCCACCTACTTCCTGGCCAGTTGGTTCCTCGACCCGCGTTCGAACTTCAAGGAGCTGCGCCCGGTCCGCACCGAGGAGCAGATCTCCCGGGCCCTGGCCCCGTACAACCTGGACCCGCACGAGCCGCTGCTGCACCGCTGGTGGGACTGGCTGACCGGGGTGCTCCTGCGCTTCGACTGGGGCCGTTCCCCGGTCGGGGTGCGGGTGAACGGGGAGATCGGCTACCGCTCCCTGGTCAGCGCCGAGCTGGTGACCGGTGCGACGGTCCTGTCGGTCGTCGTCGGTGTGGCGCTCGCGGTGCACACCGCCTCGCGCCAGTACGGCTGGCGGGACCGGGCCGCCCAGGCCCTGTCCATGGCGCTGTTCAACGTCCCGGTGTCGATCGCCGCCCTCGCGCTGGTGCTGCTGGCCATCCGGCTGAACGAGCAGGCGGGTTGGCACTTCCTGTACGTCGCGGGCGAGAACTCGCCCGGCGTGGAGGGGTTCTGGGCGACGGTCGGCGACCGGCTGCTGCACCTGGTGCTGCCGACGATCACCCTGACCCTGACGGGGTACGTGGGCTACCACCTCACCCAGCGCTCGCTGCTGCTGGACGTCATCGGCTCCGACTTCGTGCGCACCGCCCGGGCCACCGGGCTGACCCGCGCCCAGGCGATCCGCCGGCACGCCCTGCGCACCGCGCTGATCCCCACCGCCCAGTCCGTGGCCTTCGGCATCCCGGCGGTGTTCACGGGCGCGGTGCTCACGGAGACGATCTTCGGTTGGAACGGCATGGGCCAGTACTTCATCCAGACCATCAGCAAGAACGACGTGCACGGCACCGTGGCGACCGCCGCGTTCGCCGCCGCCCTGACGGCGGTCGGCGCGATCCTCGCGGACATCGCCACCGTCCTCCTCGACCCGAGGGTGCGGGTGAGCTGAGATGAGCACCCCTGTGACCCCCGTGAGTCCCGATGTGACCCCTGTGGGTCCCGACGCGGCCGCCGAAGGTGTCCTGGCCGCCGAGCACGACAAGCACGACGGCCGCTACCTGGGCCGGCGCCGCCTCTACCTGCGCCGCTTCCTGCGCAACCGGACCGCCGTCGCCGGCGTGGTGATCTTCCTGCTGCTCGTGCTGTTCAGCGCGCTCGGCGGCCTGTTCACCCCGTACGGCTTCGCGGACACCGACTTCTCCGCCCTCACCCAGGCCCCGAGCGCCGAGCACTGGTTCGGCACCAACCAGGGCGGCAACGACGTCTACGCCGCCGCCGTGCACGGCCTCCAGCGCTCGCTGGTGATCGCGGTGACCGTGTCCCTGCTGACCGTCGCCCTCGCCGCGGTCGTGGGCGCGGGCGCCGCCTACGTCGGGGGCCGGGTGGAGAAGGCGACCCTCGCCCTCATCCACTTCCTGCTGGTCGTGCCGTCCTTCCTCGTCCTCGCCCTGGTCTCGCACCGGCTGGCGGGCGACTGGCGGGTCCTCATCCTCGTCCTGACGGTGTTCGGCTGGATGTCCACCGCCCGCGTGGTCTGGTCGGTGTCGACGTCCCTGCGCGAGCGCGACTACGTGCGCGCCGCGGAGTACATGGGCGTGCGCCCCCTGCGCATCGTGCTGCGCCACATCATCCCCAACCTGGGCTCCCTGCTCATCGTCAACCTCACCCTGGGCGTGGTCTCCACCGTGCTCAGCGAGACCGCCCTGTCCTTCCTCGGCTTCGGCGTCCAGACCCCCGACGTGTCGCTGGCCACGATGCTCGCCGACGGCGCGGGCACCATCACCAGCGCCCCCTGGCTCTTCGCCTTCCCCGCCGGGCTGACCGTCCTGCTCACCGTCTCGATGACCTTCGTCGGCGACGGCCTGCGCGACGCCCTCGACCCCACGTCCACCACCGGCGCGGCAGGAGCCCGACGATGACCCTCGCACCCGCCCCCCGCACCGGGCCCGCGACCGGCCCCGCCGGGCCCGCACCCGTCCTGTCCGTACGCGGCCTGAGCGTCTCCTTCCCCTCCGAGGCCGGGCCGGTGGAGGCCGTGCGCGGCGTCGACTTCGACCTGCTGCCCGGGCGCACCCTGGGCATCGTCGGCGAGTCCGGCTCCGGCAAGTCCGCCACCGCCCTCGCCGTCATGGGCCTGCTGCCGCCCACCGCGCGGATCGGCGGCCGGATCCTGCTGGGCGGCCGCGACCTGGCGGCGATGGACGACAAGGAGCTCTCCCGGGTCCGCGGCAAGGACATCGGCATGGTCTTCCAGGACCCGATGTCCGCGCTCACGCCCATCTTCACCGTCGGCCGGCTGCTCTCCGAGGCCCTGCGCGTGCACCGGGAGCTGTCCCGGAAGGACGCCTGGGAGCAGGCGGTGGAACTGCTCGACCTGGTCGGCATCCCCGACCCGCGCGAACGCGCCAAGTCCTTCCCGCACGAGTTCTCCGGCGGCATGCGCCAACGCGTCGTCATCGCCCTGGCCATCGCCAACAGGCCCTCGGTGCTCGTCGCCGACGAGCCCACCACGGCGCTGGACGTCACCGTCCAGGCGCAGATCCTCGACGTGCTGCGCCTGGCCCAGCGCGAGACCGGCGCCGGCCTCGTCCTGATCACCCACGACCTGGGCGTGGTGGCCGGCCACGCCGACGACGTCGCCGTCATGTACGCCGGGCGGATCGTCGAGCACGCGGGCGTCGACGAGCTCTTCCGCCGTCCCACGATGCCCTACACCGCCCGCCTGCTGGCCAGCGTCCCGACCGTGGACAGCGGTGTCCCGCGGCCCCTGGTCCCGGTCGGCGGGGAGCCGCCGTCCCTGGTCGCCCTGCCCGGCGGCTGCCCCTTCGCACCCCGCTGCGCGGTGGCCGTGGACGTGTGCCGGACCACCGAACCAGGCCTGGCCGCACCGGACTTGACCTCAGCGGACCTGAACGCACCGGCGCCGGCCGGGCGGCCCGGCCGCGCCGCCTGCCACCGCGCCCGGGAGATCGCCGACGGCAGCCTCGACCCGGTCGGGGCGGCCCCGCCCGTGCCGACGGCCGGCCCCGCCGAGCGGACCGCCGGCGAGGTGGTCCTGCGCGTCGAGGACCTGGTCAAGACGTTCCCCGTCACCAAGGGCGCCCTGCTCAAGCGCCGGGTGGGCACCCTGCACGCGGTCAGCCACGTCGGCTTCGAACTGCGCGCGGGCGAAACCCTGGCCCTGGTCGGGGAGTCCGGCAGCGGCAAGACCACCACGCTGCGCGAGGTGCTGCGGCTGCGCGCCCCCGAGGGCGGCCGCATCGAGGTGGCCGGCACCGACGTCGCCACGCTGCGCTCGGCCGCCGAGGTGCGCGAGCTGCGGCGCCACGTGCAGATCGTCCTCCAGGACCCGACGGACGCCCTGGACCCCCGGCTGACCGTCTTCGACCTGCTGGCCGAACCGCTCCAGGCCGCCGGCGCCGACCGCACCGCCGTCCGCACCCGGGTCACCGAACTCCTGGACCTGGTGGGCCTGGACCGCGCCATGGGCGACCGCTTCCCCGCCGCCCTGTCCGGCGGCCAGCGCCAGCGCGTCGGCATCGCCCGCGCCCTGGCCCGCGAGCCGAGGCTGCTGGTCCTGGACGAGCCGCTGTCCGCCCTGGACGTCTCCGTGCAGGCCGAGATCATCAACCTGCTCGCCCGGCTGAAGCGCGAACTGGGCCTGGCCTACCTCGTGGTGGCGCACGACCTGGCCGTGGTGCGCTACTTCTCCGACCGCGTCGCGGTGATGTACCTCGGACACGTCGTCGAGTCCGGCGCCACCGAGGAGATCTTCGCCCGGCCCCGGCACCCGTACACCCGGGCCCTGCTGTCGGCCGTCCCGGTACCCGACCCGGAGCGCGAGCGCCACCGCGAGCGCATCGTCCTCGCGGGCGAGCAGCCCAGCGCCGCCCGGCTGCCGCAGGGCTGCGTGTTCGTCGACCGCTGCCCGCTCCACCGGGAGGCCGACGAGGCCGTACGCACGCGCTGCCGCACCGAGCGGCCGGCGACCGTCGGCGCCCCGGACGGCTCCGACCACCGGTACGCCTGCCACGCGGTCTGACCCCCGCCCCCCGCTCTTCCCCGTCTCACCGAATCCCACCAAGGACACCCCATGCGTCGGAAGCTCGCCCTGCCCCTCGCGCTCGCCGCGGCCGTCTCGGTCGCCGCCACCGCCTGCTCCTCCTCGTCCCCCTCCGGCGGATCCACCGGCGCCTCCCCCGGGCAGGACGCCAAGAACGCCGCCAAGGTCGCGTCCTCCGTCACCGACTACAACCCCCAGCCGTACGAGAACATCAAGGACGGCGGCACCTACACCACCGCGGGGACCTTCGACGAGCAGGGCAACCCGTTCAACGTCAACGGCACCCTGAACGCGCTGCGGGTCTGGTCCTGGTACAACGCCGACGCCATCACCTACTCGCCCACCGGCGAGGTCCAGTACAACCCGGACTACTACAGCGACGTGAAGGTCTCCGTCGAGGGCGGCGACCAGAAGGTCGTCATCACCCTCAACCCCAAGGCCGTGTTCAACGACGGCACCCCGATCGACTGGCGGGCCATCGAGGCCACCTGGAAGGCCAACAACGGCTCCGACAAGGAGTACGCGGCCTCCTCCACCGACGGCTACGACCGCATCACCTCCGTCACCCGGGGCGCGGACGACAAGCAGGCGGTCATCGCCTTCAAGGGCGTCAACGCCTCCTGGTCCGCGCTGTTCACCACCTTCCTGCACCCCCAGGCCGCCACCGTCGACAACTTCAACAAGGCGTACGTCAAGACCGCCCACCCCGAATGGGGCACCGGGCCGTACACCGTGGGCACCTGGGACGACCACTCCGGCAACATCACCTTCGTGCGCAACCCCACCTGGTGGGGCCGGCCGGGCAAGCTCGACAAGCGCGTCTACGTCAACCTGGAGAGCGCCGCCTCGATCAACGCCTTCAAGAACGGCGAACTCGACTACGCCCCCGTCGGGACGGCGGAGAACCTCAAGCAGGTGAAGACGGTCAAGGACGCCGAGATCCGCAGCGGCGGCAGCCCCTTCGAGTACTCGCTGTACCTCAACACCAAGTCCCCGCTGCTCGGCGACGTCCAGGTCCGCAAGGCCGTGCAGGAGAGCATCGACCGCGCCCAGATAGCGAAGATCCGGTTCCAGGGCCTCGACTACACCGAGCCGCTGCCCGGCTCGTCGGTGCTCTACAGCTTCCAGCAGGGCTACCGCGACAACGTCGCCTCCGTGCTGAAGTACGACCCGGAGCAGGCGCGCAGGACCCTGGACGCGGCCGGCTGGCAGCCCGGGGCCGACGGCATCCGCGCCAAGGACGGCAAGCAGCTCGCGATCGGCTACACCCTGCTCGGCGACGGCCCCATCGAGAAGGCCACCGCCAGTGCGTTCACCGCGATGCTCAAGGCCGTCGGCGTGAAGGTGGACGTCAACAAGGTCTCCGAGAACGACTTCTCCAAGGTCCTCAGCGACCGCCGCTTCGACCTGTTCATCTCCGGCAACCGCTCGACGGACCCCTTCGGCGCCCGGTACCTGTGCGACTTCTACTGCTCCGACCGCGACTCCAACATCACCGGAGCCGGCACCCCCGAACTGGACAAGGAGATCCGCGCCACCGGAGAGATCGCCGACCTCGGCCAGCAGATCGCGGCCGTCAACGAGGTCGAGCAGAAGGCCCTCCAGCAGTACTCCCTGCTGCCGCTCTACAGCGGCCCCTCCACCTACGGCATCCGCAAGGGCCTCGCCAACGTCGGCGCCGCCATCTTCTACAGCCCGCTGCCCGAGACCGTCGGCTGGCAGAAGTAGCGGCACCGCCGGCGCCCGGGACGGTCGGCTCTCCGGACCGTCGGGGGACGCACGGCGCACGTCGGACGTGCGCTCGCCGAAGGACGGCTCCGCGGGCCGCCCTTCGGCGGAGCATCACCCGGTCCGGCCGCCGGTGGCGGTCCCGGCGTGCCGGTGGAGGGCGTCCAGGAGCGTGATCTGACGGTTAGTCAGTTTGCCGTCGGTGCGGGCCTTGTCCTGTTTGCGCAGCCAGGTGCCGGGGCGGAAGGCCGGGTCGGCCTCGCCGCCGGTGCGGTTCACCGGGCCGTCGAGGGCTCCGCCGGCGGCGAGGTAGGCGAGCAGGCGGCGGTAGGAGCGGTTCCAGTCCGGCTCCAGGCGCCACAGCTCGTCCAGCGCGTCCAGCTTCGCCGCCTGGTCGCCGGTGAGGTTGTCGGCCTTGCGCTGGCGGCGCATCCACGCGCCCACCGCGTAGTCGTCCAGCTTCGCGGTGGCGGGGATGGCGAGGTGGCCGTGCCGGCGGTGGAACGCGGCGGCGTACGCGGCGCCGCGTACCCAGGCGTTGGCGTTCTTCGACCAGATCATGCCGAGCGCGTCCAGCTCACTGACCCGGGCGGCATCGAGCAGGCCCTGGCCGTGGAGGTGGCGCTGGCGGGCGAGCCAGGAGATCAGCTCGGCGTGCCTCGTCCTGTCGACGGGGTCGAGGTGGCCGTGCCCGGTGTGGAACCCGGCGGCGACGGCGTGCATCCGCTGCCACTCGGCCGCGCGCGGGTTGAACGCGCGCAGCTTGACGGTCTGGAGGATGCGCGCGGCGTGCCGACGGGCGTCGACCTTCAACCACTCGACCGGCGACTCCACCGGCGCCACCGGCTGCCGATCGCCCTCGGCCGGCTTGGCCGCGGTGGTGTGCGCGGCGGGCTGCGAGCGGTGGGCGCGCAGCTCGGTGATCCGGCCGACCACCCGGGCGTCGTGCGCCACGAGAGCGCGCAGGACCCGCCAGATCGTACGGAAGCTGGAGGCCTCGATCTCGGTGTCGGCCTCCGCCTTCACGGCCTCGCTGGCGTCGTGGACCTCGGACGGGTGCGCGGTGGCGGTGTCGTCGCCGGCCTGAGACGTCGGCAGGTAGACCGGGATGACGATCCACGAGACCTTGCCCTGCCGGTAGGACTGGCGCAGGGCGCGGCCGACAGCCTGGACGATGTCGATGACCGAGCTCTTGGGGTCGGCGAAGCAGACGGCGTCCACCGCGGCGACGTCGATGCCCTCGGTCAGCAACCGGCTGTTGCAGAGGATGCCGCACTCCTCGCCGTCCTCGCCGGTGTGGGCCTTGAAGTCGGCGAACGCGGCCCGGCGGTCGCGGAGGCGGTCGGTGCCGGCGACCGCCTTCGCCCAGATCCGCTCCGGGCGCTCCGCGTCCTCCAGCAGCCGGGAGGCGTCCGGCAGGGTGTCCGCGAACTCCCGTGCCGCGCTGACCCGGGAGTGGAAGGTGATGACGCGGCGCAGGTCGAGGTCGGCGACGGCGCGCAGCACGGCGATCTGCAGGGCCAGCCGCAGCAGTTCCTCGTTGGAGCGCTGGGTGCGCAGGTCGGCGACGGCGGGGAGGCGGAGCAGTTCGCGCAGGTCCTCGTCGGTGACGACGGGGACCAGGACGCGGTAGTCGGCGAGGTAGCCGTGCTCGATGCCCTGGCCGAGGGTCCAGGTGAAGACGGTCCGGCCGTAGATGCTCTCGTCGTCCATGGAGCAGAGCGCGGGCAGCGCCTGGCCGTCGGCTTCGGCGAGGTCGGCCAGGCCGTCCTTCGCGCGCCGGTCGTCGGCGATGCGCGGGGTCGCGGTGAAGTAGAGCCGCCGGGTGGCGGGGACCTGGGCGTCGTCGTGGACGGCCGCCCACGCCTTGCTCTCGGCGCCGGCGGTCCGGTGCGCCTCGTCGATGACGACCAGGTCCCAGGCGGGCAGGCCGAACTCGCGGTGGGCCTGGACGATCCGCTCCAGCGAGGCGTAGGTCGCGTACACGGTGACCGGCTGGTCGTCGGGGGCGCCGGCGACCAGGTCGGCGATCCGCGGGGCCTGGGTGGTCACCCGGGCGTGGACGCGGCCGCCGGCCTCCGCGCTCTCCAGCGCCTCCTCCCGTGAACAGGCCGCCACCGCCAGGCCGCGGCGTCCGCCTCGCAGGGACCAGGCCTCGGCGGTCTGCTCCAGCAGCTCGATCGTCGGCACCAGCACCAGCACCCGCCCCCGAGCGGCCAGGCGCCGGGCGCAGCCGGCGGCGATCAGGGTCTTCCCGGAGCCGGTCGCCGCGACGACCGTCGCGCGGCCGCCGTCCTTCACCTCGCGCACGGCGGCGGCAACGGCGTCCTTCTGGAACCCGTGCAGCGGCAGCGGGTTCGCCACGGCGATACCGAGCGGCCGCGCCGGGAGCGGCGGCCCGGTCGGCGCGTCCTGCTCGGCGGTAGCGGTGGTGCTCTCCACGACGCGGGTGTCTCCTTCGCGTACTGGGTGCCGGGTGCTGGGGGGAGGGGTCAGTGCTCGTCGGGGTAGGCGTAGCGGTGGAGGGCGTCGATCAGGCCTTCGACCAGGTCGCCGAACGGCGTGGTCCGCCAGTCGCCGTCGAAGCCGCCCTCGGCCAGGAGGATGTCGGCGAGTCGGTCGGTCAGCTCCTGGGCGTCCTCCTCGCTCGGCGGGGTGGCCGGGTCGAGGGCCACGCCGCGGGCCTCGGCGGCGCGGCGCAGCACGGTGAGCTTCTCGTCGGAGCCGGCGAACCATGTGGGGCGGTGGGGGTCCGGTGCGGTGTGCCGGTCCGGATGTCCTGCGCTCACCGGTTCTCCCCGGGGATCCAGCCGCGGACTTCGAGGTACTGGATGTCGGCGTCGGCGATGGCGCGGCCGGTCTCCACCAGCCACGTCTTCATGGCCTCGGTGACGTCGCCGTGGTGGTCGGCGACGCGCCGGGACCACTCGGCGGCGTCGAAGCCCCCGGTGCCGGCGGAGCCGTAGGTGCGCTCCTCGGTGCCGTCCGCGCGGGGGACGAACCCGCGCCGGATGCCGCCGGAGTCCTGCTCCGAGCCCGCGCTGTAGACGTACTGGTCGGCCTTCATCCGGACGGTGAAGGCGAGGCGGCCGCCGGCCCGGCCGGTCTCGTGCACCACGGGTGCGAGGTGGCCGGCGCCGGACCTGATGGCCTGTCTCCCGGCGCGGCCGGCCATCGACCCGCCGGCCTCGCCGACGGTGTCCTTGCCCCGGACCCGGGCCTTCTGTCCGGTCCTGGTGCGGCGGCGGCTGGTGTTCGCCTCCGCGATCCCGGACAGCGTCTCCTCGTCGCGCTCGCCGCCGCGGACCGCCCGGACCAGCTGGCGCAGCGCGCCGACCATGCTCGCGCCCTTGCCCTTGGTGAAGAACTGGGAGACGAGCGAGGCGTCGCGGCCGAGCATCGTGGCGACCTGGCGCTTGGTGTAGCCGTGGTCGATGAGCTGCTGGGTCAGCCGCGCGGCCTCGTTGGGCTGGTTCGGGTCGGCCGGGCTCACCGGGTCTCCTCTGCGGCGAGTTCGGCGCGGCCCAGGCCGCGCAGCTTCAGGTACTGCTCCTGGCTGGTGGGGTGCTCGACGGGGCCGGTGAGGTGGCCCTTGAGGAGGTAGTCGCCGGGCTCGCCGCGGTAGGGCCAGGGCTGGCGCTCGGTCAGGGCGATGCCGTCGGTGCCGAAGTAGACGACGGTGCCGGGCTTGGCGTGCAGCGCCCCGGCGTACCCGACGATCTGCTTGCCGTCGCGGTACTTCATGTCCAGCAGCGCCGCCCGGGCCCCGGACCACACGTAGGCGGCCCACTCGGGGTGGGCGTACGGGTCGCGGGAGAAGCCGGCCTGCCGCTGCCAGGTCACCACCTGGTCGTCCTGGCCGAGGATCTCGACCCCGGCGGGCAGGGTCTCGCCGACCGGGGTGGTGCCGGAGACCAGGCGCGGGCGCTGGGCGAAGCCCCCGAGGCCGAACAGCAGCACCGCGCGGACGGCGCGGGAGGCGAGGTAGGCGGCGGTGCGCTGGCGGTCGTCGCCGTGCATGCGGGAGAGGTTGGTCAGGTCCGCCCACGCCGACTTGAGGCGCTTGCCCCACTCGTCGAGCGGCTTGCCGTCCTCCCAGAGCAGGCCGCCGAGGACCTCGACCTTCCACGGCATCAGGTGGTTCGACAGCGCCAGGTGGACCTCGGCGCCGCCCGCCCAGGTGGTGAACGTGGTGCCGGGCTCGGACGGGTAGACCCAGGCGCGATCACCGGTCACCGGCGCGGGCAGCAGGCCGACGTGGTTCCAGCCCTGCGGGACGGTCACCTTGACGTTCCAGTGCGAGCAGGACATCAGCGCCTTGACCTGCTCGGCCTCCGTCATCGCGGCGAACGCGGCGGCGGTGATCCGGCGCGGGGTGCCGACCGGCGACTTCCACAGGTGCTTGGCGTAGGCGAAGGTGCGGTCGTACTCCACCAGGGCGGGCAGCTGCTCCGGCACGCGCGGGGGCAGGACCAGCTCGGTGCGGCCCTGGCCGCCGGTGGCGTGCAGCAGGCCGCGCAGCTCCTCGGACAGGACCGGGTAGCCGCCGGCCCACTTGCCGGTGGTGGGGACGGTGCGCGACCACAGGTCCCGGCCGGTCTGCGACGGCGAGCCCATGAGGACGGCGTCGTCCCAGTGGCGGCGCAGCGCCTGCCACAGCAGGGTGAACGCCTGACGGCAGGTGACGACGTCGGCGCCGTCCGGGTCGAACCACTCCCCCATGGAGCGGATCTCGGTGGTACCGCTGTCCGGGGCCGCGGTGGGGGCGTAGCGGCCGACGGGCTGGCGCTGGTGGACGAAGTGGCCGGCGAGCTTGTCGCGGCCGGAGCCGACGGCGGTGGTCCACCGCTCGGACGGGGTGTTCAGCCAGGCGGCGACGGCGTCCTTGAGGGTGGAGTAGCGCTCGGCGCCGTCGTGCCAGGGGGCGCCGGCGGTGATGTAGACGCGCTCGGTGCCGGGCGCGGTCGCCAGGACGGCGTCCAGGATCTCCCCGGGGGTGCGGGCGCCGAGGTCGACCCGGACGACCTGGTCGCGGACCGCGAGCATCCCGGCGGCCGCGTCCAGGAACACCGTGGAGCGGGCCTGCTGCGTGAAGTTCGGGCGCTTGGAGAGCAGGCCGGTCGTCACGGCCTCGAACCGGGCGCCCGCCGGGCCCTCGGGGAGGGTGGGCAGCTCGCGCGGGCCGGCCTCGGCCACCGGACGTACCGAGGCCGCTGGGACGACCGGCGCGGCGACGGCCGGGGTCGGCTGCTCGACCGGGGCCGGCTGCTCGAGTACGGCGGCGGGGCGGGTCAGCGCCGGGGCGACGGCGGCGGGTGGCTCGGCAACCGGCGCCGGATCTGCCACTTCCTCCGCTTCCGCCACTGCCGCGACGGGCACCGGGGCGGGCGCGGCGGCGCGGACGGCGGCCGGGGTCGGGTCCAGCAGCGGGGCGATCCGCACGACGTCGCCGACCGACAGGCCCGCGGCCTTCGCGATGGCGTCGGCCTTCGCGCCCTCGTACCCCGCCAGCCCGGCCACCCGTCGCGAACGCTGGGCGGCGAGCCTGTCCAACTCCTTCCGCGCGGCCGCGACCTGCTTCTCGGCGGCCGCGATCCCGGCGCGCAGCTCGCGCAGACCGGCGAGCTCGGCGGTGTACGTCTTGCGGTCCATCAGGCGCCGCCTTCCGCGGTGACGGTCGCGGTGGCGAGCGCCGCCGTCTCCCGGTCGATGCGGGCCAGGGCGGCCTTGAAGACGGGGACCAGGTCCTCGTTCATGACGTAGCCCGTCGTGCGCTGGTAGGAGGGGTTCTCGGGGTCGTACTGGGCCTCGACGGGCTGCGGCATCCCGACGGGCCAACGCTTCTTGGCGGCACCCCGGTTGACGGCCTTGGTGATCGCACCGGACCGACCGCGCAGGGACTCCGACCCGTCGGGGCCGCGCAGGTGGTCGGAGGCGACCCAGCCCTCGCCTTCGGCGGCGAGGCGGATGATCTGCACGGCGGTGGCCGGCAGGTCCCGCAGGAGTTGCGCGGCCCTGGTGACGGTCCACTGCGCGTCCTGGAGCACCGGCGCCGCCCCGTGCCTGCCCAGCAGCGCGAAGAGCTCACGCGCCAAGTCCTCGGACACGCCCTCCAGGACGAGTCTCATGTGAACCCCCTCATAGTCCCATGGTGTCGGCTAACTCCACATAGGGTAGCGCTGGGGTGCTTCCCGGCAGCGGGCGACCGGGCAGGTGGCCGCCGGCGAGCCGAGCCGGCCCGGCGAGATCGTGGAAGCGCGGGAAGCGGGGCCCGGGACGGTCTCGCCGCTGACCGTCTCGCCGTTGAGCCGGCAGATGTCGAAGACGTCGGTCTCAGGGGCGCCTGGAATCCTGGCACTTGAGCACGGCGGGCGGGGTGGCGCCGTCGTCGAGGCAGATCCTGACGGTGGAGGCACCGCCGGCAACATCCGCGGGGATTGCGACGTTGTAGTTCTCGCTTGCGCCGCAGACGACGCCGGTGTGAATGCTGCCCAGTTCGCTGCCGGAGGCGGAGTAGCTCGTCGCTGTGGTGTCCCGACAGCCGGACGAGTCCTCGGACTTGCCTTGCCCGCTCAGGCCGACCGAGCGGTTGTACCAGGTCAGGGTGCCCTTCGTGGAGGTGTTTCCGTAGATGATGTCGAAGTCGGTGGTCGGGAAGGCGGCAGGAGGCGCGGCGGCGGGCGACGACCGGCGGGCCTCGTCCGCCCCGCCGGTCGTCGCCGTCGGGGCGAGCAGGCGGTGGACCAGCAGCCCGCCCGCGACCACCCCGGCCAGGGCCGCCGTCGCCCCCGCCACCCAGGCGACCCGGTGCCGGCTCCGGCCCGCCGCCGGGGCCGCCGACGGCTCCCCGGCCCCGGCGGCCACCACCGCCCCACCCACGGCCTCTCCTGCCGCCACCGCGACCGCCGCCACCGGCACCGGGGCCGCCACTTTGGCGGATGCCGCCCCCGCCCGCAGCTCCTCGTCCACCCGCGCGCGCAGGGCGAGCGCCTGGTCGAGGTCCCCCTCCGCCAACCGGTAACAGGACCAGAGCGCGCGGACTGCCGCCTCCGGCGCCGGGTGCCGGCCGTCCGGGCTCTCGTAGCGGGAGACGGTGGTCTGGGCGATGTTGAGCCGCCGGGCCACCGTCTTCTGCGGCAGTTCCCCCGCGCGGGCCCGCCACTCACGCAGCGTCCGCGCCAGCTCCACCCGCGCCGACGGCCCGGCCCCGACCCCCTCCGCCTCCGGCCCGGTGACTCCCCTGTCCGGCATCCGTCCGCTCCCCTCTCCTTCGGCCCGTGCATATCCGCAGCTCGGAGCACACGCATACCCGACTGCATACGAATGAGTAACCATCTGATCGCGCAGCGTAGGAGTCGGCGGCCCGGCCGTGCAACGCTGACGACCAGCCGGTGAAACCCCCGGCGAATCCCACCCCCCTCCCGTACCCGGGCATTCGTATGCCGCCCCGGGGCACGGGATGCACTCGAAGGAGTCACCGATGTACCCGACCCGTCACCTCACGCTCCCCACCCTCAAGCAGCGCACGGGCCGCGCCGTCGCCCTCGCCGTGCTGGCGGCGGCCGCGCTCACCGGGACCGGCGCGGCGGACGCGCTCGCCCTCCCGGCGACCCCGCCCGCCGCCGGCTCCACCGCCACCGCCGACAGCAGCACCACCGCCACCGTCACCGTCACCGGCGGGACCGCTGCCGACGCCGACGCCCTGCGCGAGGGTGCCGCGGCGCCGGCGGCAGCCACCTTGCGGGACCGGATCGCGGCGGCGGCGCGCGGTCAGATCGGGGTCACCGAGAGCAGCTCGGCCTGCCAGAAGTACCTCACCGGAAAGGGCCAGACCTGCCGCAACACCTCCTGGTGCGCGGCGTTCGCCGAGTGGACCTGGCGGCACGCCGGGGTGAAGAGCGTCCCGACCACCCTGCTCGGGCGAGGGGTCGGCAAGTGGGGGCAGGAGCACCACCTGTTCCACGCCGGCTCGCCGAAGCCCGGTGACCTCGTCGTCTACGGCCCGCCGGCCTACGAGCAGGGCGGCCACGTGGGCGTGGTGGTCTCGGTGAACCGTGACGGCACCCTGGACACCGTCGAGGGCAACGTCAGCAACAAGGTGACCCACCGCCACATCGACCCGCGCACCGCCAAGGGCGGCGTCAAGAACTGGAAGATCTCCGGCTACGTGACCCCGCCCGGCGCCTGATCCCCACCTCCGCTCCCCGGCCCGGGGCCGCGTCCTCCGTGGGGTGGAGGGGCGGCCCCGGGCCGGGGGGGTTCGCGGGCGGTGCGGCTGGGGCCGGGGACCCGGGCCCGGTCACGGTGTACGTCCTGGCGACCAAGCCGTGGCGTTCCGGGGGCAGTTGTCGATCCCTGCTCTCCGGTTCGACGCGGGGCCGCGCACCTTGGCGGATGTCCGGGGGGCGTGCCCGGTGCGGGAACTCCCGGTCGCGCGGGCCGTCTTGGGCACGGTCGGCATATCGGGGCGAGGTGGTGGACAGCTTTACTCCCGTACCACCCTCATGTGCCTGCCCGGCCGTCACTCTGCCGTCGGGCGGGTCCCCCACCCTGATGATGCGGAGACCACATGGCTCGACGACGTTCCTTGCCCCGGCTCGGCCTGGCCGTCCCGGTCGCGCTGGCGCTGACCGCCTCGCTCGGCTTCCTTCCCGCCTCGGCCTCGGCGGCGCCCCGAATACCGTCCGCCGCGCAGGCCGAGGACGCGCACACCCTGTCGTACGTCGTCAACACCAGGACCGACCACCGCACGATCGCCGAGGTGCAGCGGGCCATCACCGCGGCCGGCGGCACCGTCGTCGTCACGTACGACGGGATCGGCGTCATCGTCGCCCACTCGGCGGACCCCGGCTTCGGCGGGCGGCTGCGCGCGGTGCGCGGTGTGGAGTCGGCGGGTGCCACGCGGACCGCGCCGCTGAGCGCGGCGGGGACCACCGAGGCGGGTGCCGTGCGGCGCCTGTCCGAGGCCGAGGTGGCGACGATCGCGAAGGCGTCCGGCAGCGGCACCGAACCCCTCGAAGCCGAGCAGTGGGCCCTGCGGGCGATCGGCGCGGACAAGGCCGCGGAGATCAACCCGGGCAGCAGGGACGTCACGGTCGCCGTCGTCGACACCGGCGTCGACGACACCCACCCGGACCTCGCCCCGAACTTCTCCCCCTCGCAGTCCGCGAACTGCGCCAGCGGCAAGGCCGACACCACGTACGGCTCCTGGCGGCCGGTGGACGCGAACTACTTCCACGGCACGCACGTGGCGGGCACGATCGCCGCCGCCCGCAACGGCGTCGGCGTCGCGGGCGTGGCACCCGGGGTGAAGGTCTCCGGCATCACCGTCTCCCAGCCCACCCCGCGCCAGCTGATCTACGCCGAGAGCGTCGTCTGCGCCTTCGTGTTCGCCGCCGACCACGGCGTGCAGATCACCAACAACAGCTACTACGTGGACCCGTGGCAGTACAACTGCCTGGACGACCCCGACCAGAAGGCCATCGTCGACGCGGTCAACCGCGCCCAGCTCTACGCGCAGCGCAAGGGCACCCTCAACGTCGCCGGGGCCGGCAACGCCAACCACGACCTGGCCTCCGACGGCTTCACCGACGGCGGCAGCCCCAACGACTCCACCCCGTCGAGCCGGACGGTCGACCCGCACAGGTGCTGGGACCTGCCCGCGCAACTGCCGGGCGTCGTCACGGTCAGCGCGACCGGCGCCAAGGGCGCGAAGGCGTACTACTCCAACTACGGCCTCGGCGTGATCGACGTCGCGGCGCCGGGCGGCGACCAGTACCAGGCCTCGGACACACCGTCCAAGGAAGGCGGCATCCTGTCGACGCTGCCGGGCAACCAGTACGGCTACGAGCAGGGCACCTCCATGGCCACTCCCCACGCCTCCGGTGTGGCCGCGCTGCTGAAGTCCGCCCACCCGGAGGCGACCCCGGCCCAGTTGCAGGCACTGCTCAAGGCCCAGGCGGACAACCCGGGCTGCCCGGCCGGTCCGAACGGCGACGGCGCCGCGGACCCCGTCTGCGCGGGCGGCAAGCGCGTCAACGGCTTCTACGGCTTCGGCATCGTCAACGCGCTGCGCGCGGTCAAGTAACCGGCGCCGCACCCGTCCCGTGCCCGAAACGCGCTGACGCCCCCGGCTGTCCAGGCCGGGGGCGTCGGCGCTCGCGGCACGCCGGGTGCGCGCCACGCCCCACAGGTCGGGCGGTAGGCCCCGGGACCTTTCGGGCGGGTGCGGGCATTGAACGTCAACTACGCTGCTGTCACCATCAGTTGGCCGATGCAGGACCGGTCCGCCGAGCGGGCGCGGATACGGGGAGGGAGGCGGCGAGGGTGCGGACGGCAACACGGATCGCGGCGGCGGTACTGGCGGTGGCGCTCCTGGCCGGAGCCGCGGCGCTGACCTGGACGCTGACCGCGGAGCGGATGAGCGCGGCCATGGGGCTGGGCCCGCCGGACGGCGTCGTCGTGGTGGAGGACTGCTACGAGGTGTCCGACAGCGAGGGCTACAACGACGGCACCAACTGCAAGGGCAGCTTCACCCCCGCCGGCGGCGGCGCGGACCAGGCCCGGCCCATCGTGGTACAGGACACGAGCGGAAAACACCGGGCCGGCACCCGGCTGCCGGTACGGCTGGCCAAGGGCGTGGCCCACGAACCGTCGGCATCACCCGCCATCAAGTACGGCATCGCCGCCGCCATGATCCTCGTCCTGGGCACCGTGTCGGCCGGCTGGCTGCTGACGACCGCCTGGCGCGGCCACGCCCCGGAGGGCAGCATCCTGCTCACCAGCGCCGGCGTCGGGCTCATGGCCGTAACGGTCCTGGGTATCGCCGCCGGCCTGCTCGCCGGAATCGTCGCCCTGTTCCTCTGAGCCGGATCGGCAGCCCGTCATGCGGCAACCGCTCGCTGCCTCGACTCGGGCGGGCACGTCATCGGTGCGGCCACGACCGAGGCCCCCCTTCATCCGACGGTCCCGCTCCGACAGCGATCGAGACGTCAGTCGCCATCGACACCGGCACGCCGGCGCAACGGGGGGACGACGAGCGAGAGAGCACCGATGGCAAGCAGGACCAGAGCTTGTATCGACGCGGTAACTGATCTGGCGTCGTGCAGTGGCCAGGCCCAGATGCCGGGCCTGTTGTGCACCAGACCGAAGGAGGCGCACAGGAAGGGGAACAGCGCAGTGGCCGCCGTGGCGACTCGCCCTCCCGCGAGCCAGCGGATGATGAGGGCGAGGCCGAGGTAGCCGGCGAAGTCGCGGGCCAGGGCGGTGGCGGCGCTGCCCGCGCCCGCCGTGGATGCCACGACGGCGGCCAGCGCGCAGACCACAACACATGCGGCCATGAAGACCGCGTCCCATCCGCCCACGGCGCGGACCGCGACGCGCTCCGCGACAGCGTCGGCACGGGCCTGGCCCTCCAGGATCAGGCAGACGGGAACCAGCGGAAGGAGCGAGGACATGGGCAGGTCGAACGTCAGCCCGCCGATCACCACCGGGATGGGGACCATCACGGAGTCGGCGCCGCTGCCCAGCAGGATGCAGGAGAGCAGGCCGACGGCGACGGCGGGCACGTACCTGATGCGCAGCCACCAGATCATCGGGCCGCCTGGAAGGAGGGCGTGCCCGGCTGGTGGTACTGCGCGGGGTCCAGGACCGGCTTGACGTCGCAGCGACCCAATGTGTCCGCGTTCTTCTGGAACCAGGCGAGCTGTTCACCCTGCGGGAGTGTCATGACCTGGCGGGCGAGCTGCACCTCCTGTGGCCGGTAGCTGCCTTCGACCGTCCTGGGGGTGACTCCGGCCGTGAGCTTCAGCCAGGACGACAGTGGGGCGACCGCCTCCACGCCGGGCCAGCGGGCGAACGACTCCTTGGCGCAGTCGGGAGCCCCGTTGGGGATGTACCCCAGCGCGACGAGTGATTGCACCTCGTCCTTGCCGGGCCGGGCGGATAACGGTGCCACCGTCAAGGGCCGTGCCAGACCAACGGCTTGGAGACGCTGGTGCGCCTCGATCGCCCAGTCGGTGATGCTGGTGGCGTCGGCCCGCTGCTCGGGCCACAGGCACACCCGTGGCGCCGCCGTGGTGCAGGTCTGCTCGCTTTCCGGGCGTGCTTGCGCCGCACGGTATCCGAGAGGTGCCGCGATCCCCGCCCCTGCCGTAGCCGTGGCCACCAGTGCCAGGACGGCGGTCAGCCGGTAGTTCCCGCGCAGCCTCGTCCAGATCCAGGCGGCGACCACCATCCCGACAGCCACGACGGTCGGCGCGAGGACCGCCCGGGTGGCCGGCAGTTGGTCCAGCGCGCAGCACTCGGTGAGGTTCCGACCGTTGAGCTGGCGGACCCAGAAGGCGTCGAGGGTCGACGGGTAGGCCATCCAGAGGAAGCTGGCGACGAGGGCCAGGGGCACGGCGAGCAGCCGCGGCAGGACATGTCCGAGCACGTAGCCGACCACGGCGTGCGCGAGGACGACCAGCAGTTCCAGGAGGATGACGACGGGGGTGGACCAGCCCGGAACCCCACCGGCCTGCGGAACGAACAAGGCCAGGGCGGCCAGGACGGAGACCGTGCCGAGGGCCAGGGTCGGGGCCAGAACGGAGAGGGCGATGGCGGTGGCGGAACGGGCGGGTGCCATACCGAGGACCGCGGACCGGCGCACCTTGAGGCCTTCCCAGGCCCCGCAGGCCGCGACGGCGGGCGCTGTGAAGCTGAGCAGGAAGCTGCTCTGGGCGGTGACGGAAGGCCAGTAGCCGTCGGTGATCCAGCCGGTCATTCTGCCGCTGTACATCGTGATCCACACGAGCAGGACGGGCATGGCCCGCACGGCTGACGAGATCCGGAAGATGGTGCGCCAGGGCACGGTCACACCTCCCCGGTGACGATGCCGGCATAGGCGGTCTCGGCACGCCGTTCCGCGGGGACACCGTGCGGCGCGAGCGTCAGGAAGGACTCGATGGGCCCTTGATGACGCACCTTTCCCTGGTCGAGGACGACGACCGAGTCGTAGGTCTCGGCCAGGTCCTCGGTCTGATGAGTGGAGACGACGAAACTCGTGAGGTGGCGCAGCTCGCCGATCAGTTCCCGGAAGACTCCGCGCTGGACCGGGTCGAGTCCCGCCGTGGGCTCGTCCAGGAGCACGACCTGGGCGTCGTGTACCAGGGTCTGGGCGATCCCCAACCGTCGTAACTGTCCACCGGAGAGTTCCCCGCTGCGCCGGTCCGCGAGCGAGGTGAGCCCGACCTTCTCGATGGCCTGCCGGGACCGCTCCCAGGCCTCGCTCCGCGACATGCCCTTGAGCCAGCCCGCGTAGGCCGCCTGTTCCCGCACTCGCAGGCCGGGCACCGGCCGCACGTGCTGAGGGAGCCAGCCGACCTTCCGACGGTAGGCCTTGAGGTCCTTGGAACTGCTCGTGTCCAACCCGTCAAGGGTGATGCGACCGGCCTCGGGCCTGAGGGCGGAGGCGATCAGGCCCAGCAGGGTCGACTTGCCGGCGCCGTTCGGGCCGAGCAGCACGCTGCACCCTTCTCCCAGGCGGAGGCTGAAGGAGTCCAGGACTCGGGAGCCCTTGCGGTAGCCGAAGGAGCAGTCAGTTACTTGAACAGGCATGATCACCGATCCGCTTTGCATTCTGAGCTGGTGAGAGATGTGGTGCCGCGTCACCCGGACGCTTTCCCACAGACACGTGCAGCATCGGCTATCCCACTGCACGCCGGTCCGGGCGGTTGACACAGCTGGGGCATCCATGCGGGTGCCGGCACGTGTCGGAGCGTTCCTCCCCGGAGATGGCGACGGAAGCATGCTCACATCCGTTGATCTGCACCGTCTTCCTTCTGGAGGGCTGTGCCGCGAGGCCTGCTACGAAAGTTCGGATCCGATGATGCCGTACAGATCGGCGAGGGGCCCGGCTTCGGCCGGTGGTGCGGAACCGGGGCCCCGGGCGCGGGCGTCCGTCCTTCTCGACGGCGGCCGGTGATCATGGCTGCCGGCCGCCGCCCTGGAAGGAGCACCGTGACCGACCGTACGTCGAAGAGCGCGTCGCCCGCCGGCCGGAGCCGTTGGCGGCTCGCCGCGCTGGTCGGGTGCGGGGTGCTGCTGCTGGGCCCGGCCGGGCTCGCGGTGGTGCGGCTGCTCGGGTGGGACGACGGCACGGTGCTGGCCCTGCCGATGGCCGGGCTGCCGTACGCGGCGCTGCTCAGCGTGCTGCTGCTGGCGGTGGTGGCGGTGCTGCGCGCACGGTGGCTGACCGGGGTCGCGGCCGCGCTGGTGGTGCTGCAACTGTGGTGGCTGGTGCCCCGGTTCGTCCCGGACGGGGCCCACGCGCCCGCCGACGCGCCCCGGCTGCGGGTGGCGACCAGCAACAACTTCATGGGGCAGGTCTCGCCGAAGTCCCTGGTCGACCTGGTGCGCGAGCAGCGGATCGACGTGCTCGCGGTCGAGGAGCAGAGCGACTCCGCCGCCGACGCCCTGGATGCGGCCGGCATCCGCACCCTGCTGCCCCACCGGGAGCGGCCGGCCGGCACCGACACCGCGCTCTACACCCGGCTGCCTGTCGGCTCCGCCGCCGACCCGGCCTGGCCGACCACCAACCTGACCGTCGACGTCGGCGGCCGCCCGGTGCAGCTCGTCGCCGTCCACACCTACTACCCGCTCGGCGACGCCCGCCGCTGGGCCGAGGACCTGCACGGCCTGCGCGCCGCCGCGCCCGGACGCAACCACAACGCGGTCCTGCTGGGCGACTTCAACGCCACCCTCGACCACAAGCCGATGCGCGACCTGATCGGCACCGGCCTGACCGACACCCACGAGGAGCTCGGCGCGGGCCTCTTCCCCACCTGGCCCCAGGACCACCCCGACTACCGCGTCCCGGCCGTGATCCAGATCGACCACGTCCTGCACGGGCCCGCGCTCACCGCCGTCGACGTCTCCGAGCACGCCCTGCCACGCAGCGACCACCGCGCCGTGGTGGCCGAACTCGCCGTCCTGCGCTGAACGCTGGACCCGGGGAGCCGGGGGCAGCGGTCGGCCGGCGGTCGGCCTGCGGGAGTGAGTGTCCCGCGACGGACGACGGTACGGGGTAGACGCCGGCCGGGCGCGGCCAGGGGTGTGCGGCGGGCGCGGAGTTGAGTATCCGTGCTCAGGACGGGCCGGGGGTTCCGCGGTGAGGATGGCGGGATGCTTCGGTTGGTGGTGGACGTTCTCGTGGCCGTTGTGCTGACCGCCGTGGAGGTGGTGGCGCTGGTTCTCGCCTTCTTCGCCGTCGGGCTCAAGCGGTGGGCCGCGGACAAGAGCGGTCGCGGGGTCACACCCGGCCTGAAGCGGGCCGCCCGCGCCGTGGCGGTGGTGTCGGTAGCGCTGCCCTTGGCGTGCGCGTACGGGCTGTTCCTCCTGCGGCTGCCGGTCGCGGCGGCCGCCCAGTGCCTGCTGGTGGTGGCCGTACCGTTCTTCCGCCCCCTCCTGATCGGTGTGAACCGTCTACGGGAAGGCGTCAAGCGTCGCCGGCACGGACGCCGGCGACGCTGACGGCCCCTGGACGGTCCGCCGGGGGCGGGGTTATTCGTGGCGCAGGGCGTCCGGGCGCATCAGGCGCAGGAGTTGGGGCAGGCCGAGGGCGGTGGTGAGGAGGACGGCGCCCGCGGCGGTGGCGGTCATGGCGAGCAGGGAGGCCCAGTCGGTGTTCAGGGGGACGCCGGAGGAGTACTGGAGGACGGTTCCGGTCAGCAGGCCGGCGGCGGTGGCCAGGGCCAGGCCGAGGGCCACCGGGAGGAGGGTCTGCCACAGGACGGACAGGGCCAGGACGCGTCGGGGGGTGCCGACGGCGTTCAGGACGCCGAGGACGCGGCGCTGTTCGCGCAGCCGTTCCAGTTGGCCGACCAGCAGGCTGAGGGCGACCAGCAGGAGGGTGATCGCCGATCCGGCGGTCAGCAGGCGTTTGACGGCGAGGTAGGTGGCGTCGGGGGCGGGGTCGAGCGGGAATTCGGTGCGGGCCTGGGGGTCGATCGCCATGACGGCGGTGGTGAGGTGTTCGTTCGGGTCCGGGAGGGCGTCGGCGAGTGAGACCAGGACGGTGGCCGGCTGTCCGCGCAGGGCGTCGGCGGGGACGGCGGCGGGGGTGAGCAGGAGCAGGCCGGCTCCGATGCGGCCGTTGGGGTCGGCGTCCTGGACGGGGGTGACGGTGGCGGTCGGGGCGGGCAGGGGGAAGGGGGCCGGTTCGCCGGTGCCGCGGTAGTAGGCGGCGTGGACGGTCGTTCCGGGCGGGACGGGGTCGGTGCCGGGGCGGGCGGTCGGGCCCTGGAGGGCGAAGGCGTCGCCGTCCTCGCAGTGGGGCAGGGTGGCGAATCCGCGCAGGACGGCGCAGGAGGCGATGCGGACCGAGGGCAGTTCCCAGGACTTGGCCGTGGCGCTCTCCAGGGCGAACTCGGTGTAGGCGGCGGTGGCCTGGATCCCGGGGCTGCGGGCGAGGCGGTCGGCGAGGGCGTCGGCGGTGGGGCCGCCGCCGGGGAAGGTCACCGACTGCCGGTAGGGGCCGGTGGTGGGCTGGGGCCGGGCGTACTGCTCGTACTGGGTGCTGATGCCGAGGAAGAGCGTCTGCAGGGCGATGGCGCCGGCGATGGCGACGACGACGCCGCTGACGGCGGTGGCGGCCGGCCCGGAGCCCGTCTGCAGGCGGCGGGTGGCGAGTTGCCAGGACAGGGGGCCGCCGCCGGCCCGTCGGGTGACGGCTTCGACGAGCCAGGGCAGGAGGGTGCAGACGCCGGTGAGGGTGAGCAGCACGCCGAACGCGACGAGGAGTGAGCCGCGGGTGCCCTGGGCCGGGTCGGAGAGGGTGAGGGCGAAGACCGTCAGGGACAGGCCGGCCAGTGGCAGCATGAGGCGCCATCCGATGCGGCGCCGGCCGGGGTCGGAGCGGCGGACGGTGCCGAGCGGGTCGAGGGCGGCCCGGCGCATGGCGAGCAGGGTGACGCCGACGGCCATGAGCGGGACGACGACGGCGATCGCGGCGGCGATGGCGGGCTGGGGTGCGACGTCCTCGGGGTAGAAGCTGAATCCGGCGAGGCGGACGCGTCCGATGAGCTGTCGGCCGAGGAGGAAGAGCGCCGTTCCCGCGGCCAGGCCCAGCACCGTTCCCACCAGGGACTCCCCCGCGGCGATCCGGGCGGTCATCCGGCGGTCGGCGCCGCCCAGGCGCAGTGCGGCGAGCCGGCGGTCGCGGCGTTCGCCGCCGAAGCGGGCGGCGGCGGCGAGGAAGACGCCGACCGGGGCGAGCATCACGGTCAGGCCGACGGCGTTGAGCAGGACCAGTTTGGGGTCCATGTCTTTGGGCGGTGAGAAGTGGCCGAACGCGGTGATCCGGACGGCGCCGGTGTCGACCGAGAGGTGGTCGCCGCCGAGGACGTAGTCGGCCTGGCCGGGTCCGAGCAGTCCGGCGGGGCCGATGGTGCCGGTCACGGGGTAGGGCAGGCGTTCGCGCAGCAGGTGGTTGGCGGGGTCCTTGAGGAGGTCGGCGAGGGCCGGGGAGACGGCCATCGTGCCGGGGGCCGGGTAGGCGGCGAGGCCGGGCGGGAGTGCGGCGTTCGGGCCTTCGGGTTGGACGACGCGGCCGCGGACGGGGGTGCCGTGGAAGGCGGTGTCGGCGGTGGCGACGAGGACGGTGCGGTCGCCGGGGGTGGGCAGGTCCTCGTCCCGGAAGGTGTCGTTCTGGGTGTAGAGGCGCTGGTCGCGGTGGTGGACGAGGCCGGGGAAGGAGGCGGTGAAGAGCAGGAGGGCCACGCCGAGGCCGACGCCGCAGGCGGTGAGCAGCAGGCGGCCCCAGCCGTCCCGTCCGCTGGTGACGGCGAGCCGGGCGCCGAGGGCGAGTTGGTCCAGGTGCGGTCGGCGGACCCGGGGGTCGGTGGCGCTCACCGGGTGGTGGCCAGGTCGCGGGTGCGGCCGTCGCGGACGACGATCTCGCGGTCGGCGTAGGCGGCGACCCGTACGTCGTGGGTGACGAGGACGACGGCGGCGCCGCTCTCGCGGGCGGCGCGGGTGAGCAGTTTCATGACGCGTTCGCCGTTGAGGGAGTCGAGGGCGCCGGTGGGTTCGTCGGCGAAGACGGCTCGGGGGCCGGTGATCAGGGCGCGGGCGGCGCCGACGCGTTGGCCCTGGCCGCCGGAGATCTCGCCGGGGCGTTTGGCGGCGGTGTCGGCGACTTCCAGGCGTTCCAGCCATTCGGCGGCGCGGGCTTCGGCGGCTTTGCGGCGGGTGCCGTTCAGGCGCAGCGGGAGGGCGACGTTCTCCAGGCAGGAGAGTTCGGGGACGAGTTGGCCGAACTGGAAGAGGAAGCCGAAGTGGGTGCGGCGCAGGGCGCTGAGTTCGCTGTCGGTGCTGGTGGTGAGGGAGCGGCCCTGGTAGGTGATGGTGCCCTGGTCGGGGCGGGTGATGCCGGCGAGGCAGTGCAGGAGGGTGGACTTGCCGGAGCCGGAGGGGCCCATGACGGCGACGAGTTCGCCGGCGGCGACGGTGAGCGAGGCGCCGGCGAGGGCCGGGGTGGGGCCGAAGGACTTGTGCAGGTCCTGGGCGTGGAGGAGGGGTTCGGCGGTGGTCAACGCGGGGTCTCCGTCAGGCGGGCGGTGAGGTCGTCGAGGCGGGCGGCGGTGAGTTCGAGCCAGCGCAGGTCGGCTTCGAGGTGGAACAGGGCGTGGTCGCAGATCAGTTCGTCGGCGAGGTCGCCGGCGAGTTTGCGGCGGGTCAGTTCGCGCATGGTCCGCAGGTGTTCGGCGCGTTGGGTGTCGAGGACGTCGGCGGCGGAGCGGCCGGTGAGGATGGCGAGCACGACCTTCTGGTAGAGGGTGCTCTGCAGGTAGGGCTGCGGGTCCTCGGGGTGGGCGAGCCAGTCGGCGAGGTCGGTGACGCCGGCGTCGGTGATGGCGTAGCGCTTGCGGTCCGGTCCGCCGCCGGCTTCCACGCCCTCGACGACGACGTGGCCGTTCTTCAGCAGGCGGGAGAGGGTGGCGTACACCTGTCCGTAGTGCAGGGCGCGGTCGCGGCCGAAGTGCTCGTCGTAGAGGCGTTTGATGTCGTAGCCGTGGCGGGGCTGGGCTTCCAGGAAGCCGAGGAGCATCTGTCCGAGTGACATGATCAAGGACTATACACACCATGTATACATGGCATGTATAGCGAGGTTCGGGGCTGCCGCCGGTGCGGGCTCCTCCAGCCCGGGGCCGCCCCCGGGCTCGGGGGAACGCCCCGGGGCGTGGAGGTGCCCCGGGGCGCGGCCGTCCGTCCGCGCGGGTCAGCCGCGGCGCAGCACGGTGAGCGGGGCGGGGGCGGTGCCGAGCCACCAGGTGGGGTCGGCGCTGCCGTCGGTGGTGCGGCCGTCGCGGTGGACGTAGTGGCGCACGTCCCGTCCGGGGTCGGTGAACTCGCCGGCCAGGGCCCGCTCCAGCCACTCCGCCCCGAACCGGAAGACCTCGGCCGCCACTCCCCCGAGCGGGTGGAACTCGTCCTCGTAGACCCGCAGTTCCTTCGGCGCCCGGATGCGCTCGAAGCTCTCCAGGGCCTGGGCGAGGTCGGTGAGCTCGTCGAACTCGCCGATGCCGTGGAGCACCGGGCAGGCGATGTCGGCCACCAGGTCGCCGAGCGGCATGCGGTGGGCGAGGTCGCGGTCGAAGGCCTCCTCGTCGGTGTACCCGGCCATGTACATGTAGTTGTTCTTGAAGGTCGGCTGGGCGCGCTCGAAGATCGTCGCGAAGTCCCCGGTGACGGCCTCGAAGGCGGCGAGCGCGGCCAGGCGGCCGTCGGCGGCGGCGGCCCGGGAGCCCCAGTAGCCGCTCATCGAGATGCCGAACATGCCGATCCGGTCGGCGTCGACCTCCGGGAGCGCGGCCAGGTGGTCGAGGTAGCGGCCGATCGCCCGCTCGTAGTTGCCGAGGTCGACGGTCAGCCCGCCGGCGCGGCTCTCGCCCTGACCCGGCCCCTCGATGGACAGCGCGACCATCCCGCGCGAGGTGTAGTAGCGCTCGGCCGCCCAGATGTAGTCCTCCTTGATCATGTCCATCCCGGGGCCGAGGATGACGGCCGGCGCGTTGCGGACCGGCCCGGCCGGCAGGTGCAGCAGGGCGAAGATCCGCGAGCCCTCGAAGTCCAGCTCCACCCGCCGCACCCGGCCCTCGCGCAGCGCGCCCAGGCGCTCCACGCAGTGGTTGGCGTGCTCGCGCATGGCCGCCTTGCGCGGGTCGGCGGCGTCGAAGAGCGAGTACTGCGCCCGGCCCCACATCACGGCCGCCCTCAGGTAGAGGTCGGCGGCGGTCTGCGCGAAGCCGCCGCGCTCGTGGTGGGCGGCGCGCTCCTCGGCCTGGCCGGCCACCGTCGCCCACGCCTTGGGCAGCATCGCGCCGCTCCTGACGAGGGCGAAGACCTTGGCGAAGTCGGTGTGGTCGTGGCCCAGCTGCTCCATGGTGCCGACGGCCTCGGGGTGCAGCGCGTCGAAGCCGCCCTGGGCGAGGGCGATGTCCAGGGCCCAGCTCTGGCCGGTGGAACGGACGGTCATGACGGTCTCCTCTACGGGGTCCGACGGGGGGATCCGGTTGCGGGTCCCCCGGCGGGATCCGATTGGCTAAGCACTTAATGAATAAGTACTTAGCTATTAAGTCCCGAGGCTAGGCTGCTGTCAACCCGACGAAGAGGACCGACCAATGGCCGAGCCGCCACCCACCGACGACCGCGCCCGGGCGCTCGACCGCCTGGCCCGCGCCGCCTACCGCCTCAGCGCCGCCGACGCCCGGCTGCGCGGACGCGCCACCCGCACCCCCGGCGCGCTCTCCCTCACCCACGCCCGGGCCCTGCGCACCCTGGCCGAACAGGGCCCCCTCAGCATCGGCGGGCTCGCCGCCGGCACCGAGACCACCGGCGCCGCCACCACCCAGCTGGTCAACGGCCTGGTCGCGGCCGGCTACGTCACCCGCACCCGCCAGCCCGAGGACAAGCGCTCCGTCCTGGTCGCCCTCACCGACACCGGCCGGGCCCTGCACGACCAGCGCCAGCGGGCCCTGGCCGACGCCCTGCACGGCGACCTGGGCGACTACGACGACGACGCCCTCGACCGGGCCACCGAGGTGCTGCAGCGGCTGTCCGCCGTCTACGACCGGCTGTGACGCCGTGAACCAGCCGGAGCGGGGGCGTCCCTGACGTCCGGGGGCGCCGGGGCTGGGCCGGATGCCGCTGTGCGGGTGCAGGGGGGCGGCGTTGCGGCGAGGTTGTGGTGGTGGACACCGTCATCGTGCTCGAACCCGATACGCCGACCAACGTGCGGATCCTCGGCCCCGGCCGCGTGCCGGCGGACCCCGAGAACCCGGTACGGATGGCGCACGCCGCCCCCGCGGAGGCCTCGGGCGTCTGCGGGCCGCTCACCCTGTGCGGCCTGCGCACCTCCGAGATGACCCTCGCCCCGCACCGCTCCCCCGGGCCCGGCCGGCCGCGCTGGAACACCTGCGGGGCGTGCCGCGACGCCGAGGGGGGAGCGGCGGCCCGCGCCCCCGGTCCGGCGTAACCCGGACCCGGCCCGGCCCCGGCCCGGGCGGGCCGCCCGGCGGGGTCAGGGGTCAGGGGGCGGCGAACAGCCCGGGGAAGGACGGGGCCAGCCAGGGGCGGCGGCCCCAGGCGAGCACCTCGCCGCGCAGCAGGGCGCCGGGGGCGCTGCGCCGGCCCAGCGCGATGAGCAGGAACGCCACCGGTTCGACGAGGATCGTGCAGTCCGGGCGGCGGGGCGGGTCCTGGCTCACCGCGGCGGCGCCGTCCGTGAAGGTCACCGCGAACCCGTCCAGGCCCCGGCCGCGCAGCCGGTAGCAGGCGCTGTGGCCGGCCGCGGCGCGGGCGTCCGTCACCCGCGGCATGACCGTGCGCACGAACGGCATCGCCAGCCCGACCCGGCGCCGGTCGATCGGGTGCGGGCGGCCGAGGGCGACGGCGATGTCGTAGAGGTGGCCCAGCATGTGGGTCAGCAGGTAGGCGCCGAGGGTGTCCAGGTCCATCCGGCCGAGCGGGGTGGACACCGGCTCGGTGCCCGCGCGCGGCGCGGCCGCCACGGTGAACTCCCGTGCCCGCCGGGCGATCTCCTCGGCGAGCACGTCCGGGTCCCGTTCGGGCCGCTCGGCCAGCGAGGCCGCGTTCGCCGCGGCCAGCGAGCCCGGGGTGCCGTCCCCGTACGGCCGTTCCTCGCCGGCGGCCAGCGCGGCCATCAGCTCGTTGGCCATCGCCAGGTGGGCGGCCGCCTCGGCGACCGTCCACTCGGCGCCGGGGATCCGGGTGTCGCCGCGGCAGCCGGCGAGCAGGGCGACGGCCTCGTCGCCGACCGCGGTGACCTCTTCGAAGAGCGCGGTGCGCGCGGCACCGGGAGAGTGCGGGGGGAGAGTCATGGAGGTGAAGCGTGGACGAGCGCCGCGCCGCTGTCCAGGTCCCCGCACCGCCCGGGGCACCGGGCCGACTCCCGGACCGGCTCGCGGGTCCGCGCCCGCAGGCAACCCGAACCGCCCCCCGACGCGTCGAGCTGCCGTGAGAGCAAGAACGAACACGCGGCCCGGGCGGCCGCCACGGCAGACGGGGACGGCACGGACACCATGGCGGGGACGACGGCAGGATGACGAACGCGACACCGCCGGACTTCGAGGAGTTCGTCGCCGCCTGCGGGCCCAAGCTCCTGCGCACCGCCTGGCTGCTGACCGGCGACCCGCACCAGGCCGAGGACCTGCTGCAGACGGCGCTCGCCAAGGTCTGGCCCAAATGGACGCGCATCGCCCCCGACCGGCCCGAGGCGTACCTGCGGAAGGTCCTGGTGAACTGCCACGTCTCCTGGTGGCGGCGCCGCTGGACCGGGGAGCTGCCGCACGGCGAACTGCCGGAGCCGCCGCCGGGCCCGGACCCGTACGACGGGGTGGTGCTCGGCCGGGTGGTCGCCGAGGCGGTGCGGTCGCTGCCGCCGCGTCAGCGGGCCGTGGTGGTGCTGCGCTTCTTCGAGGACCTCAGCGTCGAGGAGACCGCCGAGGTGCTGCGCTGCAGCACGGGCACCGTCAAGAGCCAGACGCACCGGGCGCTGGCCGGCCTGCGCGGCCGGCTGCCGGCCCGGGAACTCCTGCTGGACGGGGGACCCCGTGAACGGCGCTGACCTGCTCGACCCGTACGGGCCGGGCGACGGCGGGCCCGACGACGAGGAGGAGCTGCGGATCCTGCTCCACCGGGCCGTCCCCGCCCTCGGTTCGCCGGAGGACCGGATGGAGCGCGTCCTCGCCCGGGTCGAGCGGTCCAGGCGCCGCCGGCGGGCGGCCGGGCTCGCCGCGGGCCTCACCGCCGGACTCACCGCCGCCGTGCTGGCCGCCGCGCCCGCGCTCGCGCCGGCACCGGTGCGGGGGGCCGCGACGGGGCCCGCGGGCTCCGTGTCCGCCCCGGTCCTGTCGCCCCCGGCGGCGGCGCCGGCCCCGTCGGTCTCGCCCGCCCCGACGGTGCCGGGGGAACCGTCCGCCGGGAGCGGGGCGACGGTCTTCTTCCCCCGGCTGCCCGAGATGGTCCTCGACCCGCCGGTGAACTGGCACGCCCTGGCCGCGTCGAGCGCCGACCCCCGGGAGCGGTTCGGCTACCTCGGCACCCAGCCGCTGGGGGCGTCCCCGTCGTGCGCGACGGCCGCGGCCCGCTGCCCGCTCGCCGGGCGGCTGGCCGTGGACGGCGCCGTCCTCGCGTTCCGGCTGGTGGACGACCAGGGGCTGGCCGAGAAGCTCGGCCCGGACCCGTCCGGGCTGGGCGACACGGCCCTCGACAAGGAGTGCGCAGCGCTCGGCGGCGACCGCGAGCTGACCGGCCTGCGCGCCATCGACCGCGACGGCCCCGCCGCGGTGGTCGAGGTGACGGCCTGCCTGCGCCAGGCCTCCGACCCGACGGTGCGCCAGGCACGGCAGGCCTTCGACTCCGTCCGCTCCGCCCCGCCGGGCGGCCGCTCGCCGGGCCCCACGGGCCGGGCGGCAACGCCGTAGGCCCCGTCGTCCGGCCCCTCGCCACCCGCCGGGGGCGGGCGGGCCGCCCCGCGGCGGCGGGGGGGGCGCCGCCCGGCCCCCCGTTCTAACTTTGCAAACCAACACCCC
>NZ_JBSFJC010000074.1:0-42997 GCF_053597855.1 Kitasatospora sp. NPDC001225 | reverse complement strand
GGTCGGCGGGCATGGGAGGATCGAAGGGCCATGACTGCCATCACCGCCCCTGCCACCGCCGCCGACGCCGCCCGGCCGCCGATGCCCCTGCCGCTCGATCCGCGCCAGCAGCAGCCCGCCGGCGACGGCGAGCAGCAGCGGGGCGGCCACCAGCAGCGGGTCCACGCCCCGGCCGGAGTGGCCGACGCCGCGCCGGCGGACCTCGGCCACCGCCACGGCGGTGACGGCCAGCAGCGCGAGTTCGCCGACCACCCGGCGCCCGCGGCCGGTCGGCCGGGGGCGGTCCCACAGCAGGGCGGCGCGGGCCGGGAGGGCGAGCAGCGCGAGCAGGGTCGTGCCGAGGCCGGCCGCCACCGCGAGGCCCCAGCGCGGGGTGGGTAGCAGCACCAGGGCGAGCACCGCCCCGAGCGCGGCGGCGGGCAGCACGGTCACCGCGCCCTCGCCGAGCAGCCGCAGCAGCACCCCGCCGCGCGAGCCGCCGCGGGCCCGGAGCAGCCCGAGTTCGGCGGCGCGGCGGTCGGTGCCGAGCGCGGCGGCCAGGCAGAGCACCACCACGGCGACGCCCGCGACGCCGGCCGGCCCGATCGCGCTCAGCGCCATCGCGGCCCGGTAGCGCTCGGCCGCCCGGTCGAGGATGACGGGCAGCGTCGAGACGGACCGCAGGTCGGCGCGCCCGGTCGCGTCGGCCAGGGCCGCGACGCCCGGCCCGGACACGAGGGGCAGGACGTCGGCGCGGGTCCGCTCCAGCCGGTCGGCGCGCAGCGGGGCGGGGTCCACGGCCACCCGCCAGAAGTTCTGGACGGACGTGCCCCAGCCGGTCAGCCCGGCCAGGCTGTCGCCGTCGACGAAGCCGGTGGCCCCCAGCCAGTTGCCGTGCTCCAGGTCGATGTTCAGGCAGGGGCGGTCCGGGCAGCCGAGGCCGGTCCAGAACGGGTCCAGCGGGTCGTTGACCCGGAACAGGCCGGTCACCACGGCGGTCCGCCGGCTGTCGGGGCCGGTGCTGCCGCTGTCGACGACGTCACCGACCTTGATGCCGACCAGTTCGGCGGCCGTCCGGCTGACCATCACCGGCAGCGGGGCTCCGGCGGTGGCGGGGCCCGGGCGGCTGCCCTCGGTCAGGGTGACCCGGTCGGCGAGGCCGGCCAGGTGGACCAGGGAGAGCCTGGGCGGGGCGCTGTCGCTCACCCGGCGGTAGCCCGGGTTGAACATCGGGACGGAATCGGTGACGGAGCCGTGCGCCAGGCCCGCCGGGGACAGCGCGAGCTTCCCGCCGACCCGTTCGACGAGCTGCCGGTCGACGGCGTCGAGGTCGGCGGCGGTGTCGCTCGGCCGGGCCTTGGAGGAGAAGTGCAGGCTGGTCGCGTGGATGCCCTGCCGGTGCACGTAGTCCCGCAGCGCCGCGTCCGCGCCCCGGTCGGTGACGCGGGGGACGGCCACGGACAGCAGGACGGTGACGAACGCGAGGGCCGCCGTCAGCAGGGCGGTGCCCGGGTCGGCGCGCAGCCGGGTGCGGACCCAGTGCGCCGGGCGGTGGGCGGCCCCGGGGGTGCCGGCCTTGGCGGTCACGTCTCCTCCACGAGGCGCAGCAGGACGGCGGCCGCCGGAGGGGCCGCGGGTGGACGCGTCGTGCGCGCACCGCGCACGGATCACCGGCGACCGGTCGCCGGACGATGCTGTCAGATCCGATCACCGATCAGAAGGGAATGGTACAGATCGATCCAGGCTCGTCCAGGCACGGTTGGGGCTGGTGGGGGCCGCTGTCCCGCTCTCCGCGCGGGAGTTGAACCGTCGGGCCCTCCGGGTCCGTAGTGGATGGTCGTCCAGGGCGCTCCGGACGGTCATCGGGGGTCTAAACCGCTCAAATCGGTGGTGCTTCGAACGCCAATGCGGGTACACCAGTTGACGGTCGCTCAGGTGTGTGGCGGCGCCCGTCCGACGCCGCCCCACCCCGTCCCGCGCGGCCGGAGGACGAGCGGGCCCACGCGCCCGTGGAAAGGCAAGGAGGCGTCCGTGACTCACGACGTGCGCACGCAGAACTCCCCCGCTGTCCGGCGGAGCACCCAGGACGTTCGGACCATCGCGATCCTGCGCCTCGGCGTCGGCCTGATCGGCATCCTGCTGCCGGTGGCCCTGCCGTTCGGCAACTGGCTGGCCGCCGAGCTGACGGGGCGCGGCACCGACGGCTTCTGGCCGAACTCGATGAGCGGCGCGTACTACACCGACACCCGGAACGTCTTCGTCGGCGCGCTGTGCGCCCTCGGGGTGTTCCTGATCTGCTACCGCTTCGACCGCCGGGACGACCGCTGGAGCACGGCGGCCGGGTTCTTCGCGCTCGGGGTCGCGCTCTGCCCGACGTACACCGGGGGCGGGTCCGGCCTCGACCGCACCGTCGGGGTGTTCCACCTGGTCTTCGCCGGCCTGCTGTTCGTCATGCTGGCGGTCTTCTGCCTCTACTCCTTCCGCAACCCCCGCTCCGCCCAGCCGGCCCGGGTGGGCACGGCCTACCTGGTGGCCGGGGTGGTGATCCTGGCCGCCCTGGCGCTCTCGCTGCTGGCCGGGGTGACGGGCGTCGGCTCCGACTGGCCGGTGCGGCCGCTGTACCTGGGCGAGTGGCTGGCCACCTGGGCCTTCGGCCTCGCCTGGACGGGCGCCGCCCTCGAACTCGCGGCGCACGGGCGGCGCGACGCCGACAGCGCCGTGGTCCCCCGTCAGCCGGGCGCCGACGCGCTCGACCCGAAGCACCCGGAGGCGCACGCCTGAGACCCTGTCATTCCCGTGCGGCGGGCGACCGTTACCATGCGCACCATGAACCGCCACCAGGGCGGTTGGTGACGGATGCCCAGCGGCGGGAGAACGAACATGGCGAACGAGGTCCGGGCAGAGCACGGTCCGCGCGAGGACTACCCGTCGGTGGACCTGCGGATGGACGTTCCGCACTCCGCCCGGGTCTACGACTACCTCATCGGCGGCAAGACCAACTTCGAGGCGGACCGGGTCGCGGCGCACGCCTCGGTGCGGGCCTGGCCGGCGCTGCCGACCTCGATGCGCACCACCCGCGAGTTCATGCAGCGCTCGGTGCGCAGACTCGCCGAGCAGTACGGCGTACGGCAGTTCCTCGACATCGGCACCGGCATCCCGACCTCGCCGAACGTGCACGAGGTCGCCCAGGCGGTCGACCCCGAGGCCCGGGTCGCCTACGTGGACAACGACCCGATCGTGCTGACCCACGCGCGGGCCCTGATGGACAGCACGCCCGAGGGCCGCACCTGTTACGTGGAGGCCGACTTCCGCGACCCGGAGTCGATCATCGGCAACCCCCGGCTGCGCGAGGTGCTCGACTTCTCGCAGCCGGTGGCGCTGTCGCTGATCGCGATCGTCCACTTCGTGCTGGACGAGGACGACCCGCAGGGCATCGTGCGCCGCTTCATGGACGCCCTGGCCCCCGGCAGCTTCCTCGCCCTGACGGTCTTCACCGGGGACACCGACCCGGTGGGCGTGGGCGGCGTCGGCCGTGAGTACAACGCGCGCGGCATCCCGCTCCAGATCCGCGACAAGGCCGAGACGGAGGCCTTCTTCGACGGCTACGAGCTGCTCGACCCGGGCGTCACGCTGGTGCACCACTGGCGGCCGGACGCCGGTGCCGCGCCCGTCCGCGACCAGGACATCGCGATGTACGCGGGCGTGGCGATCAAGCGCTGAATCGTTTCTGCGGCGGGCCCGGTCAGCCGGACACCGAGACCAGGCCCGCCTCGTAGGCCAGGATGACCAGCTGCACCCGGTCCCGGGCGTCGAGCTTGGCCAGCAGCCGGGTCATGTAGGTCTTGACGGTCGCGATGCTGAGCACCAGTTCGGCGGCGATCTCGGTGTTGGACAGGCCCCGGCCGACCAGGGTCAGGATCTCGCGCTCGCGCCCGGTGATCGCCGCCAGCCGCCGCTCGGCTGCGACCGCGGCGGCCGCAGTGGTGACACCCCGGGCACCCGGCCCGGGCCCGCCGGTCCCCGACCGCGACGGGCGGCCCCCGACGAACGCCCCGATCAGCCGCCGGGTGACGCTCGGCGCGATCAGCGCGTCCCCGGCGGCGACCACCCGCACCGCGCCGAGGATGTCGTCCAGCGCCATGTCCTTCACCAGGAAGCCGGACGCCCCGGCGTGCAGCGCCGCGTACACGTGCTCGTCCTCGTCGAAGGTGGTGAGCACCACCACCCTGGTCGGCCCGCCGTCGGCGGTCACCAACCTGGTCGCCTCGATGCCGTCCATGCCGGGCATCCGGATGTCCATCACCACGACGTCCGGCCGCAGTTCGGCGGCCAGCCGGACGGCCTCCGCCCCGGTGCCGGCCTCGCCGACCACCTCGACGTCCGCCGTCTCCGCGATCACCATCTCCAGCGCGGCGCGCACCAGCGGCTGGTCGTCGACCAGCAGGACCCGGATCACGCGCCCGCCTCCCCGGCCGACGAGCCCGACGAGCCCGACGAACCCAACGAGCCCGGTACCGACACCGATACCGCCACCGGCACCGGCAGCCGGGCGGCCACCCGGAAGCCGCCCCCGGGCAGCGGCCCGGCCTCGAACTCGCCGCGCAGCAGGGCGACCCGCTCCCGCAGCCCGGCCAGCCCGAACCCGCCGCCGGCCCCCCGGACCGGACCCAGGCCCCGCCCCCGGTCGGTGACCTCGACGGACAGCTCCCCCGCCGTCCGGTGGTCCACCGCCACCACACAGGCGTCGGTGTCCGCGTGCCGCACCACGTTGGTGACCGACTCCTGGACGATCCGGAAGGCCGCGAGGTCCACCTCCGGCGGCAGCGGCCCCGGTTCGCCGCGCCGCCGCACCTCCACCCGCACCCCCGCCGCGGTGGTCGCCCCGGCCAGCCGGTCGAGGTCGGCCAGGCCCTGCGGCACCGGGGCCGAGGCCTCGCCGTCGGCCTCCCTCAGCGCGACCAGCATCCGGCGCAGCGCCGCCAGGGTGTCCCGCCCGGCCGCCTCGATCTCGCCCAGCGCCTGCTTGGCCCGCTCCGGCCGACGGTCGATCACCCGGCGGGCGGCGCCCGCCTGGAGGGCGACGATGCCGAGGCTGTGCGCGACGGTGTCGTGCATCTCGCGGGCGATCCGCAGCCGTTCGGCGGTGACCGCCTCCTCGGCCGCCCGGGCGCCGAGCGCCGCCGCGTGCTCCCGGTTCTGCCGCCCCGAGCGGCCGACCAGCCAGGCGACCAGCGCGAGCAGCGCGGCGCCGTCGGCCGAGCCGATGTGGGTGCCGGTGAAGATGCCCACCGTGTTGCCGTGCACCATGCCGATGTGCGCCACCAGGAGGGCCATCACCAGCGTGAAGGCGGCCCGCGAGGTGCGGCGCGGCCGGGTCGCGGTGATCAGGCAGAGCGCGACGTCCACGGCGAGCAGCGCGCCGGGCGGCACCTGGGCGCCGCCGGCCCACCCGTCGGTCTCGGTGAACGCGGCGATCAGCAGCAGGACGACGGAGAGCACCGGCAGCCGTCGCACCAGCGCCGCGCCCGCGAAGGCCACCACCGTGTCGGCCAGGGTGAACGCCCAGCCGCCGTGCGCGGCGGCGCCGGGGTGCTGCGAGGCGTCGCCGCCGAGCCGGACGGCGGGGTAGCCGGCGGCCACGCACCAGGCGAGGCCGACCCAGACCTCGGGCGGGACGCGCCGGAGCAGCGGCGGGGAGGGCGTCGATGACATGGTCCAAGATCGTAACGACGGTCCGGCGAGGCCGTCATCCAGCCGTGGTTGTACGGCCGGGGGTGACGGGCACTGTCGACGCCGGTCCGATGCGGCCGTACGGGCCGGACGGGCACCGTGGAGCCCATGATCGAAGTCACCGAGCTGACGAAGCGCTACGGCCGCGGCCACCGCGTCCGCACCGCCGTCGACCGTCTCTCCTTCACCGTCCGGCCCGGCCGGGTCACCGGCTTCCTCGGCCCCAACGGCGCCGGCAAGTCCACCACCCTGCGGCTGGTCCTCGGTCTGAGCGCCCCCACCTCCGGCGCCGTCACCGTCGACGGCCGCCCCTTCCGCGGCAGGCCGCGCGGCCTGCGGCACGCCGGCGCGCTGCTCGACGCGGGCGACGCCCACGGCGGGCGGACCGGCCGGGCCCACCTGTGGGCGCTCGCCCGCACCAACGCGATCCCGGCCGCCCGGGTCGAGCAGGTGCTGCACGAGGTCGGGCTCGCCGAGGCGGGCGGGCGCCGGATCGGCGGCTACTCGCTGGGCATGAAACAGCGGCTCGGCATCGCGGGCGCGCTGCTCGGCGACCCGCCGGTGCTGCTCTTCGACGAGCCGCTCAACGGACTGGACCCGGAGGGCGTGCTCTGGGTGCGCGGGCTGTTCCGCCGGCTCGCCGCCGAGGGGCGCACCGTCTTCGTCTCCAGCCACATGATGGCCGAGATGGAGCACACCGCCGACCACCTGGTGGTGGTCGGACGCGGCCGGCTGCTCGCCGACGAGAGCCTGTCCGCGTTCGCCGCCCGGGCCGGCCGGGGCACCGTCACCGTCCGGGCCGCCGAACCCGACCGGCTGGCGGCCGTGTTGACGGCGGCCGGCGCCGCCGTGCGGCCCGGCCCGGACGGCGCCCTCGCGGTGACCGGCGTGGACGCCACCCGGATCGGCGAACTCGCCCTGGAGCACCGCCTGTTGCTGCACGCCCTGATCCCCAGGGGCGCCTCCCTGGAGGAGGCGTTCATGGACCTGACCGCCGACAGCGTCGAGTACCCCGCCGGAGAGCCCCGTTGAACACCTCCTCGAACACCCCGCTGGGCACCGTTCCCGCCGACACCCGCACCAACACCCGCACCGACCCCCGCACTGGCACCCGCGCCGCCGAGCCGCGCGCCCGGTTCACCGACCTGCTGGCCGCCGAGTGGATCAAGTTCTGGTCGCTGCGCTCCGTCCCCTGGGTGCTCGGCCTCAGCGCCCTGGCGATCGTCGCCGCCGGCCTCAAGTCCGCGCTGTACACCCGCGACCACTACACGCCGGGCGAGGACGACCCGGTGATGATGGCGCAGGTGGCGCTGAACAACGCCTTCGGCGCCGCCTCCGCCGACATCCTGATGCTGGTCGCGGGCGGCCTCGGCGCGCTCGTCATCACGGGCGAGTACGCGACCGGGCTGATCCGCACCACCCTGGCGGCCGTGCCCGACCGCCGGGCGGTGCTCGCCGCCAAGGCCTGCGTGCTGGCCGCCGTGCTGTCCGGCTACGGCGTGCTCGCCGTCGGCGCCTCCTTCGGCATCAGCCAGGCGGTCCTGTCCGGGACCGGCATCGGGCAGTCCGTCACGGACCCGGCCGCGCTGCGGTACGTCGCGGCGGCGGTGCTGTTCGGCCCGGTCTGCGCCCTGGTCGGGCTCGGCCTCGGCGCGCTGATCCGGCACAGCGCGGGGGCCGTGGTGGGCACCGTCGTGGTGCTGTTCTTCATCCCCTCGCTGGTCACCGAGCGCTACCGGTGGAGCGCCGACCTGCTGCACGCCCTGCCGCTGTCCGCCTGGCAGCGCCTGGCCCGGACCACCCTGACGGGCCTGCGGCCGTCCGAGTACCCAGCCACCGTCACGGGGGCCTGGACCACCTACGCGGTGTGGGCGCTGGCCTCGGTCGCCGTCGCGGCGGCCGCCGTCCACCGCCGGGACCACTGACGGAAGCACTGGCGGGACCGCTGACGGCCGATCCGCGCGCCGGGCCGTCCGACCGGCGCGCCACGGCCCGCCGCTGCGCTCCTACGGCCGGCCGCCCCGGCCCGAGGCCAGGTCGGCGACCGCCACCAGCAGCGCCGCCAGCACCAGCCCGGCCGCGACCGTCACACCCAGCTGGAAGGCCAGCGACCAGTCCGGGCGGGGCCCCGCGGCATGGGCGAAGAACACCGAGCCGACGACGGCGATGCCCACCGCCGAGCCGACCCGCTGCGCGGTCTGCAGCACCCCGCCCGCGCTGCCCGCCCGGGCCACCGGCACCTGCTGGAGGGTCAGCGTCTGGTTCGGGGCGATCACCAGTCCGCTGCCCACCCCGGCGACCAGCAGCGGCAGCGCCGTCGTCCAGCCCACCCGGGGCCCCGACCACAGCTGCACCGCGAGCGCCGAGGCCAGCAGCCCGGCCAGCACCAGCACCAGTCCGGCCACCACCAGCCGCCGCCCCAGCCGGCTCACCAGGCGCCCGCCCACCGCCGCGGACACCCCCGAGCCGACCGCGAACGGCGTGATCGCCAGGCCCGCCGTCAGCGCCGAGTAGTGCAGGCCCGCCTGGAGGTAGAGCGTGAAGATGAAGAAGATCGCGGTGAACCCGGCGAAGTACACCAGCGACAGCAGCACCCCCGCCGCGTACGGCCGCACCGCGAACAGCGCCATGCTCACCAGCGGTTCGCGCCGCCGCCCGTAGTGCAGCTCCCAGCCGACGAAGGCGGCGAGCAGCACCGCCGCCAGCGGCAGCAGCAGCCAGCGGGTCGGGCCGTGCCACTGCTGCGCCTGGACGAACGGCAGCAGCAGCGAGACCGTCCCGGCGCCGAGCAGCAGCACGCCGACCGGGTCGAAGTCCCGGTGCCCGGCCCGGTCGCCGGCGGGCGGGGGCGCGGGGAGCAGCCGGTAGGCGACGGGCAGCGCGGCCACGCCGATCGGCAGGTTGACCAGGAACACCCAGCGCCAGCCGTCCTGCGGGCCGACCACGTGGATCAGCAGCCCGCCGAGCAGCGGCCCGACGGCGGTGGACAGCCCGATCGTCGCGCCCAGCGCGCCGAAGGCCCAGCCGCGCTCGGGGCCCTGGAACAGCACCTGGATGAAGCCGGACACCTGCGGCACCAGCACCCCGCCGGCCGCGCCCTGGAACAGCCGGGCCAGCACCAGCCACTCCTGGCTCTGCGCCGCCCCGGCGAGCGCGCTGGCCACGGTGAACAGGGCGAGCCCGGCGAGGAAGACGGCCCGCCGGCTGCGCGCGTCGCCGAGCCGCCCGGAGGGCACCAGCACCAGGCCGAAGGCCAGCGCGTAGCCGCTGAGCACCCACTGCAGGCCGCTGTCGGACATGTGCAGCCCGGCCCGTACGGTCGGCAGCGCGACGTTGACGATGCTGACGTCCAGCAGGGTCATGAAGCCGGCGACCAGGCAGACCGCGAGCGCCCGCCAGCGACGGGCGGCGGCCCGGCCGCCCACGGCGGTGGCGCCGGGCTGCGCCGGGTGCGCGGTGCTGCGCGGGGGGTCGGCGTTCATGGGAGCCCCTTCCCGGGGGCCGGGGCGTCGTGGCACCCGGACGAACGTCGGTCGGCTTCGACCGGCTTCGAATCAGATTCGTTCGAATTCGCTCGGCTTCGTCCGGCTCATCGTCGCCCGGGCCGTCCGGGGCCGCCACCGGGACCGCCACCGGGTCACCGACCGGGCCTCGACCGGGCCTCGGCAGGGAAGGCCGCCCGGGCCCTCGTCACCCGGCCTCACCCGAACGGCCGAACCGGATCGCGGCCACCGCCCGCACCCCGGAGGCTGACGGCATGACCGTCGCCACCGAGACCCCGCCCTCCGCCCCTCCGGTGCTGGACGTCCGGCAGCGGAACGTCGTCTTCGCCACCATCGTGCTCGGCATGCTGCTGGCCGCCCTCGACCAGACCATCGTCGGCACCGCCCTGCCCACCATCGTCTCGGACCTCGGCGGGGCCGCGCACATGTCCTGGGTGGTGACGTCCTATCTGCTGGCCGAGACGGTGGCCACCGTCCTGGCCGGCAAGTTCGGCGACCTGTACGGGCGCAAGCTGCTGTTCCAGATCTCGGCGATCGTCTTCGTCGGCGGCTCGTTCCTGTGCGGGCTGTCCACCAACATGACCCTGCTGATCGCCTGGCGGGCCGTCCAGGGCCTCGGCGCGGGCGGCCTGATGGTCACCGCCATGGCCCTGATCGCGGACGTCATCCCGCTGCGCGAGCGCGGCAAGTACCAGGGCGCGATCGGCGCGGTGTTCGGCGTGGCCACGGTGATCGGGCCGCTGCTGGGCGGGCTGTTCACCGACCACCTGTCCTGGCGCTGGGCGTTCTACGTCAACGTGCCGATCGCGGTCGTGGTGGTCGCCGCGGCCGCCCGGACCATCCCCTCGGTCCGCTCGGCGACCCGCCCGGTCGTCGACTACCTGGGCATCGTGCTGGTCGCGGTCGGCGCCGGCGCGCTGATCCTGGCGACCAGTTGGGGCGGCAACGAGTACCCCTGGGGCTCCGGGGTGATCATCGGCCTGTTCGTCGGCGGCGCGCTGGCGCTCGGCCTGTTCTGCTGGGTGGAGACCCGGGCCGTCGAACCCATGCTGCCGATGCGGCTGTTCCGCAACCCGGTGTTCACGGTCTGCTCGGTGCTCAGCTTCATCGTCGGCTTCGCCATGCTCGGCGCGCTGACCTTCCTGCCGACCTTCCTCCAGTACGTGGACGGCGACTCGGCGACCGTCTCCGGCGTCCGGACGCTGCCGATGGTGATCGGTCTGCTGATCGCCTCGGTCGGCAGCGGCAACGCCGTCAGCAAGACCGGGAAGTACCGGCTGTTCCCGATCGTCGGCACCGCGGTGATGGCCGTCGGCCTCTACCTGCTCTCCCGGCTGGAACCCGGCACCGGCACCGCGCTGGCCTCGCTCTACATGTTCGTGCTCGGCGCCGGCATCGGGCTGAGCATGCAGGTCCTCACCATCGCCGTGCAGAACACCGTCGACTACGCCGACCTCGGCACCGCCACCTCCGGGGTGACCTTCTTCCGCACCATCGGCAGCTCCTTCGGCACCGCCGTGTTCGGCACCATCTACGCCAACAGCCTGAAGACCGAACTCGCCCACGGGATCGGCACCGCCGCCCGGCTCACCGGCGCCGACCCGGCCGTGCTCGCCCACGCGGCGGAGAGCCCGCAGGGCCTGCACCGCCTGCCGGCCGACCAGGCCGCGCCGATCGTCCAGGCCTACTCCGACGCCCTGCACACCGTGTACCTGTGGACCATCCCGGTGGCCGTGGTCGGCTTCGTGGTGGCGCTCTTCCTCAAACAGGTGCAACTGCGCGACACCGCCCGGGCGGGCTCCACCGACATGGGCGAGGGCTTCGCCCAACCGACCACCGCCGACTCCGACCCGCACCTGGAGTACTCGGTCTGCAAGATCGTCCGCGGGGTCGACCTCGACACCGTCCGCACCATCGTCTCCGGCGCCGACACCCGGGTGGACCTCGCCGGGGCCTGGGCGCTGATGGAGGTGGCCGGCCACAAGAAGGCCGTCGGCCACGCCTCGCTCGACCTCATCGCCGCCCGCAAACGGGTACCGCCCGAGGTCCTGGAACCGGTCTTCGACCGGATGGCCGCCGAGGGCTACCTCCGCCGCGACGGCGACCGCCTCTCCCCCACCGAGGCCGGCACCCACGAGGTCCGCACCCTCGCGGGCGCCTGGTCCGACTGGCTCAACGCCCGCCTCGACGCCGACGCCGGCCGCCCCCGCAGCCCCCAGCTCAGGGCCGCCGCCGACACCATCGCCTGGCGCCTCCTGGTCGAGGACCTCGCCAACGGCCTCCCCGCCCACGCCCGCCCCAAGGACGACGCCAAGGTCTGACAGCAGGCCGCCCCCGCCCGGGGATGGGCGGGGGGCGGCGGCGGTGGTGGGGTCAGCGGGAGGCCTCGGCGGGGGCGGTGCGGCGGGAGGAGAGGGTGATCACGGCGAGGCTGGCGAGGGCGAGGGCCGTCACCACGCTGAGCATCACGGTGTAGGAGGCCAGCGAGGAGAGTGCCGCGAGCACCGCGGGGAGCAGGAAGCCGGAGTAGCAGAGCGCGTAGTAGACGCCGGTGATGCCGGCCAGGTCGTCGGGGGTGACGATGCGCTGGATCTCCAGCAGGCCGGAGACCACCCCGATGCCGTAGGCGGCGCCGAGGAGGACCGCGCCGGCCAGGCCGAGCAGCGGGGAGCGGAGCGCCGCGTCGGCGGCGCAGACGGCCATGCCGCAGGCCATCAGCACCATGGAGACGATGACGCCGCGCGCCGAGGAGAGCGAGTCCAGGCGCTTGGCGAAGGGCTGGACGAGGGCGCCGGTGCCGAGGGTGAGGACGGTCAGCAGGGTCGCGTAGGCCAGCGACCAGTGGCCGAGCCGGTCGCCGACCAGCTGCGGGGTCACCGCGTACGCGACGCCGGCCGAGCCGAACACCCAGGGGGCCATCGGCAGGACCACCCGGACGAAGCGCCGGTGCCCGGCCGCCGGGACCTTGAGGTCGGCCCAGAGGCCGCGGACGGCGGCGGTCGCCCGCGCCCGGGTCTCGACGGCCTTCGGGAGCAGGAACAGCGCGGGCAGGGTGACCAGCAGGTGGGCGAGGTACGGGGTGACCATCGGCCAGGGGCCCCACTGGGCGAGCACGCCGGCCACCCCGGCACCGAGGCCGAAGCCGAGGGTCAGGGCGAGGGAGGCGCGGCGGGCGCCGGCCCCCTGGTCGGCGGCCGGGTCGTGCGGGGCCTGGGAGAGCTCCTTGACCCAGCTGGTGCCGACGGCCATCGCGATGCCGACGGCTATGCCGGTGAGGAACCGCCCGGCGTAGATGGGGAGTTCACCGGTCACACCGCCGCACAGCACCCCGCTGGCGGCGAGCGAGGCGGCCACCGCGCCGATCATCAGCGGGCGGCGCCCGTAGCGGTCCGAGGCGGCGCCGCCGACCAGCAGTCCGGGGACCAGCCCGAGGACGTACGCCCCCAGGAAGGCGTCCACGGTGACCTCCGAGTAGCCGCCGAGGTGGCGGTACATCAGCAGCAGCGGGGTGAACTGGTTGCCGCCCCATCCGCAGCAGAACATGGCCAGGGCGGCGAGCAGCCACGGCCGCCTCCGGCCGGAGGGTGCGACGGGACCGGCGGACGGTGGCCGGGCGGTGCTCATGGTGGTGCTGCTCCTTGTCGGATGGGAGGTCCCGGCGGTCCGTCGGGGCTGTGCGCGCGAAACGCCCGTCGGTGCGCGAACGCGTCGGCGCGCGATGGGGGAAGGTCAGCGGTCGGTGACGGCGCGGTGGGCGTCCAGGTGGGCGTGCAGGGCGGCGGTGAAGCCCTCGGCGTCGCGGGCGGCGATCCGTTCGACGAGCACGGTGTGCTCCTCGACCAGCGAGGCCAGCCGCTGCCGCTGCCCCTCCGGCTGCACCTGGAGCAGCTGGACCGCCATCCGGCGCTGGCGGTCGCGCAGCGTCCCGTAGAACCGTTCGGCGAGCTCGTTGCCGGAGGCCGTCACGATGCCCCGGTGGAAGGCCTCGTCGGCGTCGGCGAAGGCGCCGAGGTCGGCCCGGCGGGCGGGTTCGCGCTGCTGGTCGATCAGCTCGGACAGCTGCCGGACGAGCGCGTCGAGGCCGTCGGGGCGGCGGGTGATCCGGCGGACGGCGGTGCTCTCCAGCGCCTCGCGCAATTCCAGCACGTCCTCGGCCTCGCCGGGGCCGACCGGCACCACCACGGCTCCGCGCTTGGGGAAGAGCTGGAGCAGGCCCTCGGCCTGCAGCCGCAGGAAGGCCTCCCGGACCGGGGTACGGCTGAGCGAGGCGCGCTCGGCGATCTCGCCCTCGCTGATCAGCGTGCCGCCGGGGAGGCCGCCGCCGAGGATGAGGTCCTTGGTCAGGTCGTACGCGCGGTCCGCGGCCGGGACGCGGGCGGGGGACGGGGTGTCGGCCATGGACCACACCGTAGCACCATAGATGCAAGCTTAGATGCAACAGTCGGGACAGAGCCGTGCCCCGGGCCGGAGCATCGGTTTCGGTACTGCTCAGGGCCGGAAGAATGCGCTTTCTCACCCCCTCCCGCAGGGCCGAGGATGGGCGGGGCCAACCAGCCTGCCGGGAGGAAGCCTTGTCCCCTGTGTCCCCAGCCCTGCCGCCCCTCGACCCGGCCCTGCCGCCCGTCGACCCGGGCCTGCTGCCGCTCACCGCCGAGTTCCGCCCCGAGGGCCTGGCCGTCGGCGGCGTGCTCCTGGACGAGGCGGCCCGCCGGTACGGCACGCCGCTGTTCGTCTACGACGAGGAGCACCTGCGCCGGCGCTGCCGGGAGGCGGTGGCCGCCTTCGGCCGGGGCAACGTCGCCTACGCCTCCAAGGCCTTCCTCTGCACCGCGATGGCCCGCCTCGCCACCGAGGAGGGCCTGCTGCTGGACGTCGCCTCCGGCGGCGAGCTGCGCACCGCGCTGTACGCCGGGGTCGACCCGGACCGGATCGTGCTGCACGGCAACAACAAGGACGAGGCCGAGCTGCACACCGCGCTGACCGTCGGCCTGCGCCACATCGTGGTGGACAGCTTCGACGAACTGGACCGGATCGAGCGGCTGCACCACGAGGAGGGCCTGCCCCCGGCCCGGGTCCAGCTGCGGGTGGCGCCCGGGGTCGCGGCCGGCGCCCACCAGGCCATCCAGACCGGCGGCCACGACTCCAAGTTCGGCTTCGGCCTGGCCGACGGCGCCGCCGCGGCCGCGGTGCGCCGCGCCCGGGGCTCCGCCGCCGTACGGCTGGAGGGCGTCCACGCCCACGTCGGCTCCCAGGTGCTGGACCCGGCCGAGCTGGCCGACGGCGCCGCCGCGGTGGCCCGGTTCGCGGTGGAGCACGGCCTGCGCCGGCTGACCGTCGGCGGCGGCCTGGGCGTGGCCTACCTGAGCGGGCAGAGCGCCCCCTCCTTCGCGGTCTGGGCCGAGCGGGTCCGCGCGGCGGTGCGCGGCGCGGGCTGGAGCGGCGAGGTGGGCGTCGAGCCCGGCCGCTCGATCGCCGCCCGGGCCGGGCTGACGCTGTACCGGGTCGGCACCGTCAAGCGGATCGAGGGCGTGCGCACCTACGTCAGCGTGGACGGCGGGATGAGCGACAACCTGCGCCCGGCGCTGTACGGCGCCCGCTACGAGGCCTTCCTGCCGCGCTGCCCCGAAGCGCCCCGGCCGGGGCACGCCCGGCTGGTCGGCAAGCACTGCGAGAGCGGCGACGTGATCATCGACGACGCCGCGCTCCCCGCCGACCTGCGGGTCGGCGACCTGCTGGCCACCCCGGTGACCGGCGCCTACGGCTACGCCATGGCGTCCAACTACAACAAGCTGCCGCGGCCCGCCGTGGTCTTCGTCCGCAACGGCGAGGCCCGCCTGGTGGTGCGCCGGGAGACCGAGCACGACCTGCTCCGGCTGGACGTGGCCGCCGGCGACGGCCTCGGGGAACCGGTGGCTGCGCAGCGGTCGCATGCCGTCTAACCTGGGCCGATGCTGAACAGCGCCCGACTGCACGTCCTCCTGGAGATCGCCCGCCGGGGCACCATCGTGGCCGCGGCGCAGGCCCTGCACCTGAGCCCGTCCGCCATCTCGCACCAGCTCGCCCGCCTGGAGCAGGAGCTGGGTGTCGCGCTGGTGGAACGGGCTCCGCAGTCCCTGCGCCTGACGCCCGCGGGTGTCCGGCTGGCCGAGCACGCCCAGGCGATCGCCGATCTGATGGCCGTCGCCCAGGACGACCTGCGGGCGCACGCCGAGGGCGCGGCCGGGGTGCTGCGGATCGGCTTCTTCGCCTCCGCCGGGCTGGACCTGCTGCCCCGGGCGCTGGCCGCGTTCTCCGCCGCGAACCCGCAGGTGGAGCTGGAGCTGATCATGGGCCAGCCGCACGAGCTGGTCCCGGACCTGGAGGCCGGCCGGCTGGACGCGGCCGTCGTCTTCGAGCACCCGCTGGACCCGTGGTGCCGCCAGGCGGCGGTGGACGTGCAGATGTACTTCGAGGAGCCGCAGCTGGTCGTGGTGCCGCTGCGGCACCGGCTCGGGCGGCGCTCGCTGGTGCGGCTGGCCGAGCTGGAGGGCGAGAGCTGGATCGGCACCCACGGCGGCAGCACCGGCGAGCCGGTGCTCGAACGCGCCTGCGCGGCCGAGGGCTTCCGCCCCCGGGTGCGCTGCCGCAGCGACCACTACCAGGTGACCATCAACCTCGCGCGGGCCGGCATGGGCGTCGCGCTGATCCCGGCGCTCGGCCTGGCCGACAGCGCCGGGGTGCACGTCTGCCGGCTGGACCACCCGCAGCTGCACCGCCGGATCGGGGTGGCCACCCGGACCACCAACCGCAACCCGGTGCTGCGGTCCTTCCTCGCCGAACTCGGCGCGGCGGCCGGGGAGATCAGGTCGCTGCTCGACATGCGCTGGGCCTGACCTCCCCGGCCCGGACGTCCCCCGGCCCGGACCTCCCTGGCCCGGAGCCCGTCAGGCCGGCCGCTGGGCCCAGGCCGCGAGGGCGCCGCCGACGTCCCGGATGGCGTGCACGGCGGCCCGCTCGGTGCTGGGCCCGAGCGCCACGTCCCAGTGCGCGACGACCGCGTAGGCCACCCGCCGGGCGCCCACGATGACGCCCGCGTCGGCCCGCACCCCGGTGTCCGTACCGGTCTTGTTGGCCACCAGCAGGCGGCCGGGCAGCGGTTCGGGGAAGCCGGGGGCGTACGGGTCGTGGTCGATCAGCGCGGGCACCAGCCCGTGGTCGGTGTTGGCGCGCATCCAGCCGAGCAGCCGGGCCGAGGCCCCCGGGGTGGCCACGGTGCCCCGGACCGCGAGGGCCACCAGGCGGGCCAGGTCGCGGGCGGTGCCGGTGGCGAAGACCGGCGGGAGGTCCGGCCCGCGCTCGTCGCGCACCCGGTCGTGCAGGGTGAGCCGTTCCAGCCCGAGGTCGCGGGCCAGCCGCGCGGTGGCCGGCAGGCCGACCAGCCGCAGCAGGGCGTTGGTGGCGGTGTTGTCGCTGACCGCGGCGGTCAGCCAGGCCAGGTCCTCCACCGTCCAGCCGGGGCGGCTGAGCCGGCCGAGCAGGCCGGTGCCGCCGGTGACGTCCTCGGGGAGGATCGCGGCCGGCTGCCCGGCCGCCAGTTCCCCGTTGTCCAGCCGCCGGGCGACCTCGGCGAGCAGCAGCAGCTTGGAGGCGCTGGCGACGGGCAGCACGACGGTGTCGTCCACCCCGACCGCTTCGCCGCCGTCCACGTCGACGGCGGCCACCGCGAGGGTCAGCGGGAGCGCCGCCGAGCTGCGCGCGGCGGCGGCCACCTGGGCGAGGCTCATCGGACCCGCACCACCTCTCCGGCCCGGCTCGCGGTCGGCCGGCCGCCGCGCACCGCGACCCGGCCGGCCACCACGACGGTCTCCACGCCCGCCGGCGCCAGCAGCGGCCGCTCGAAGGTCGCGCCGTCCAGGACGGCCGCCGGGTCCAGCACCACCAGGTCGGCGACGGCGCCGTCCCGGACCACCCCGCGCCCGGCCAGCCGGAACCGCCCGGCGGGCAGGCCGGTCATCTTGTGCACCGCGAGCTCCAGCGGCAGCAGGCCCTGCTCGCGCCCGTAGTGGCCGAGGACCCTGGCGAAGCTGCCCGCCCAACGGGGGTGCGGGCGGCCGGGTTTGGGCACGCCGTCCGAGCCGATCATGGACAGCGGGCTGGCCAGCACGCGGCGGACGTCGTCCTCGCGCATCGAGTGGCTGATGATGGTCACCTCGCCCTGCGCCTCCAGCAGCAGGTCGCTCACGTAGTCGACCGGGTCGGCGCCGCGCTCGGCGGCCAGGTCGGCGATCCGGCGGCCCTCGGCGGTACGGCGGGCGGGCGCGGCGGCCACCGAGATCAGGTCCCAGCCGCCGTTGCCGACGGTGTTCTCCCAGCCCTCGACGCCGTTCGCGATGTCCGCCCGGATCCGGTCCCGCACCTCCTTGCTGCGCAGCCGCTCCAGCAGGGCGGCCGGCCCGCCCTCGCTGGTCCACGGCGGCAGCATCGCGTGCAGCACGGTGCTGCCGGCGGTGTACGGGTAGACGTCGCAGAGCACGTCCACGCCGTCGGCGCGGGCCTGTTCCAGGCGCGGCAGGGTGCGCAGGGTGGCGCCCCAGGCGTGCCGCCCGGCGGTCTTGTGGTGGGAGACCTGGAGCGCCGCGCCGGAGCGCACCGCGATCTCCAGCGCCTCCTCCAGGGCCTTCTCCACCTGGGACATCTCGTCGCGCAGGTGGGTCACGTACGGCTTGCCGTGCCGCGCGGCGACCTTGGCCAGGGCCACGATCTCCTCGGTGTCCGCGTAGACGCCGGGCGGGTAGATCAGGCCGGTGGAGAGGCCGGCCGCGCCCTGGGCCAGCGCCCGGTCGAGCAGGTCGCACATGGCGGCCAGCTCCTCGGGGGTGGGCGGGCGGTCCTCGAAGCCCATCACCCCGGCGCGCAGCGTGCCGTGGCCGACCAGCGAGGCGATGTGGTTGCGGCGCAGTTCGGGCCGCTGGCCGGCGGCGAAGGCGTCGAAGTCCTCGGCGGGCAGCACCGGCCCGAGGCCGAAGGAGACCCGCAGGTGCCCGGCCAGTTCGGGCAGCCGCTCGGGCAGGGCGGGGAACAGGCTGATCCCGCAGTTGCCGCTGATCTCGGTGGTGACGCCCTGGAGCAGCGGGGCGAGCCGCAGTTCGTCCAGGGCGTCGCCGTCGGTGTGGGTGCCGCCGCCGAAGGGGGCGGCGAGCGCGTCCGAGTGGGTGTGGACGTCGATGAAGCCGGGGGTGACGACCCGTCCGGTGACGTCCAGCGTCTCGGCCGCGGCCACCGCGGTGCCCGGCGGCAGGACGGTGACCCGGCCCCCCGCGACGGCGAGGTCGGCCGCGCGGCCGGGCGCCCCGGTGCCGTCCACCAGGGTGCCGCCGCGCAGCAGCAGGTCGACCGGGGTCGTGGTCACGTCCGCTCCCATCAGTCCTGTCGCTCCCATCAGAGCACCGTCGAGAGGAAGGCCCGGGTGCGGTCGTGCCGCGGGGCGGTGAACACCTCGGCCGGGCTGCCGGCCTCCACGACGGCGCCCTCGTCCATGAAGACGACCCGGTCGGCGACCTCGCGGGCGAAGCCCATCTCGTGGGTGACGACGATCATCGTCATGCCGCTGCGGGCGAGGTCGCGCATCACGCCGAGCACCTCGCCGACCAGCTCCGGGTCGAGCGCGGAGGTGGGCTCGTCGAAGAGCATCAGGGTCGGTTCCATGGCCAGCGCCCGGGCGATCGCCACCCGCTGCTGCTGGCCGCCGGAGAGCTGGGCCGGGTAGTGGTCGGCCCGGTCGGCCAGGCCGACCCGGGCGAGCAGCTCGCGGGCCCGGCGCTCGGCCTCCTGGCGCGGACGCCCCTTGACCGCGATCGGGCCCTCCATCACGTTCTGCAGCGCGGTGCGGTGCGGGAAGAGGTGGAAGCGCTGGAAGACCATGCCGATCCGCTCGCGCTGGTGGCGGATGTCGCGCGGCCGGCGCTCGCGCAGCCTGCTGCCGGAGGCGCCGTGCGGCTCGTAGCCGACCAGTTCGCCGTCCACCTCGATCCGCCCGGCGTCGATCTTCTCCAGGTGGTTGAAGCAGCGCAGCAGGGTGGACTTGCCGGAGCCGGAGGGGCCGATCACGCAGAGCACCTCCCCCGCCCGGACCTCCAGGTCGATGCCGCGCAGCACCTCCAGGTCCCCGAAGTGCTTACGCACCTTCCGGGCCGACAGGACCACCTCGGCGGTCGGCTTCGCCGGATCCGTACCCGTCACTTGCCCTCCCCCTTCTTCACGCGCTTCTGTGCTGCGCCGCGCCCCGGCCGCAGGTTGGCCAGCACCCGGCGGTGCAGGGCCGGCGGAGCGCCGGCCGGGTTGAACTTCCGCTCCACCGCGTGCTGGGCGACGCTCGCGATGGTGGTGAGCACCAGGTACCAGAGGGACGCGACGATCAGCAGCGCTATCACCTCGAAGTTGGCGAGGTAGAGGTGCTGGGAGACGGTCATCAGGTCGGCGCCGGCGATGACGGAGACCAGCGAGGTGGTCTTCAGCATCGAGATGAACTGGTTGCCGAACGGCGGGATGATCACCCGCATCGCCTGCGGCAGCACCACCCGGGTGAGGATCTGCCGGTTGGACATGCCGAGCGAGGCGCCGGCCTCGCGCTGCCCGGGGTCGACGCTCTGGATGCCGGCCCGGACGATCTCGGACATGTAGGCGCCCTCGTTGATCGACAGGCCGAGCAGTGCCGCCACGAAGCCGGTGATCAGGGTGTTGGACTGCCAGCTGACCAGCTTGGGCCCGTCGAACGGGATGCCGATGCTGATCTCCGGGAAGAGCAGCGCCAGGTTGAACCAGAAGATCAGCTGGACCAGCAGCGGGGTGCCGCGGAAGAACCAGGTGTACGCCCCGGCGGTGGTCCGCAGCACCGGGCTGTCGGACAGCTGCATCACCGCGACCACCACGCCGATGACGATGCCCACCACCTGGGAGATCAGGGTGAGTTGGACCGTCACCCAGAGCCCTTCCAGGATCACGCCGTCGAACTGGTACCGGGCGACGATGTCCCAGTGCAGGTTGGGGTTGACGATGATCGTCCAGGCCAGCCAGACGGCGACGAAGGCCGCCGCCAGCACGGCGAACCAGCGCGCCGGGCGGGGCCGGCCGGTGACCTCGAAGGCCAGGTCGTCGTCGGCCGCGGCCTCGGCGGTCGGGACTCGGCCGGCCGGTGCGGGCATCGCGGGGTCTCTCATGTCGGTGCTCATCTCGTCGGTGCCGCCGTTCTCACTGCGCCGCGTTGACGGTGGCGCGCTCCACCGCGCTGCCGCCGACCTGGTAGGTGTCCAGCACCTTGCGGTACTCGCCGCTCTCGATCAGCTCCTGGAGCGCCTTCTGCACCGCGTCGCGCAGCCCGGAGTCCTTCTTCGCCACCGCGATGCCCCAGGGCGCCGTCCCGTACTGGTCCGGCAGCACCTCGTAGGAGCCGCTGTTCTGCACGAACATCTGCGCCACCGGGTAGTCCACGATCGTGGCCACGGCCCGCTCGCTGTCCAGCTGGAGCAGCCCGGTCGGGGCGTCCTCGCTCTGCGAGATCGCCATCTTGGTGGCGCACTTGGCGTTCTGCTGCTCGCCGATCTCCAGGTTGGAGCTGCCCTTGGCGAGGACCACCTTCTTGCCGCAGAGGTCCTCCAGGGACTTGATGCCCTCGGGGTTGCCCTTCTTCGTCATGATCACGCCGCCGGTGCGGAAGTAGTCGACGAAGTCGACGGCCTGGCGGCGCTGGGCGCTGTCCGTCATGGAGGACATCACCAGGTCGTAGCGGCCGGCCTGGAGGCCGGGGATCAGGCCGTCGAAGGAGGAGTTGGCGAGCTCCAGCTTCAGGCCGAGCCTCCCGGCGACGGCGGCGGCGAGGTCCGGGTCGACCCCGGTCAGCTCGGTGGTGCCGGGCTTGTACATCTCCATCGGCGGGTAGCCGACGGAGGTGGCGACTCTGAGCACGCCGCTCTGCTTGTTCTTCGCCGGGAGCAGCTCGGAGGCGCTCTTCCCGGCGTTCTGCGCGGCCTGGGCCGCGCCGGCGGCCGGGGAGCCGCCCTGGTCGGAGCGCCCGCAGGCGGTGGCGGCCAGGACGACCAGGGACAGTGCGGCCAGACAGCGCAGGGAACGGGGGCGGTTCATCGGCTACTCCCTCGGGCGGTGACGGTGCGCCGATGCTGGCAGCCGGGTCCGGGTGAACGGAAGATGATGAAGCTATTGCTGCCTCACCAACGATTTTTGTACGGCTGACCGCCCTGCCCTGCGGCTTCCGGCCGTACCGGGCCGGCCTGGTCGCCCGGTCAACCGGTCAGCCGACCGACCGGTGCGCCGGTCAGCCGGTGAGCCACGGGGCCTCGGGCAGCTTGGCGTCCGGCTGCCGTCCGGCGAGTTCGACGGTGGTGGGGGTGCCCAGCCCCGGCATCCGCATCGTCACCCGGCGCAGCCCGCCGTCGCCGTCGACCCAGTAGGTCAGCGGCGAACGGGCGCCGTCGGGCGCGGCCCCCTGGGCGCGCGGACCGGCGAAGCGGTCGTAGCCCTTGCCGTCGATCCGGTCCCGGCCCAGCCAGCGGGCCCCGGACTGGGCGAGCAGCAGCGGGTTGTCGGGGCGGTCCGCGCCGAGCTGGACCAGCAGGTTCAGTCCGGCGTCCAGCGGATCCGCCGTGTAGGTGCGCGGCGACCAGCCCTGGCGCGGGATGCGCTCGGCCTGCTCCCAGGCCGGGGCGTCGGTGGCGGGGGCGGTGCCGGCCTGGTCGGGGGCCAGCCCGAGGCCGCCGGTGTCCCAGACGATCAGGCCGTGGTCCAGCGCCCCGCTCGCGCCGGTGGTCCGGTAGCGGCCGACCCCCCGGTGGTTGCGGTAGTCGACGACCCCGTCGACCCGGATGGTGACGCCCCCGCCCTCCTCGGCGGTGAGCGTCACCGCCACCGGGCTCGCCTGGTAGAGGTTCAGCCGCGACAGGGCGAGCCGGCCGGCCTCGTCGGTGGTCACCGGGCGTTCGACGGCCTCGTCGGAGACCGTCCGGTAGACGGCCACGCCGCCCGCCGCGGCGCCGCACACCACGATCGCGATCAGGGCCTTGAGCCAGTGGGACCGCCGGGGCCCGCGGCCGTCGGCCTTCGTCTTGCGGGGCATGCAGCCGCTCCCTCTCCTCGGTCGGACACGACAGTCGGGCGGGCCCGGGGACCAACGGTCCCACGAACCCGCCCGATTCGGGCCCGGTGCCGGTCTCCCCGCACCGGGCCCGGTACGAACACCCCGTCAGGCCCTATCCGCGCTGGGCGGCCTTGCGCCTGCGGGCCACCAGCACCGTGGCGGTGCCGAGGGCGATCAGCGCCGCCGCGCTGGTCAACACGATCGGCATCCCTTCACCCGCACCGGTGTTGGGCAGGTGCCCGGACGCCGGAGGCGCCGGGGCCGGCGGCACCGGGGCCGCCGTCGTCGGCGCCGGGATCGGCGTCTCGGTCGGGGTGGGCGTCGGTGTCGGCGTCGGGATCAGCTTGTTGACGGCCGTCACCTCCACACCGGCGTCGAGGTTCGCCGAGGTCAGCTTCAGCGGACCGAAGACGGTGACCTCCGGCGCCGCGTAGCCGTCCGGCGGGCTCAGCTCCTGCCAGTAGTACGTCCCCGGCACGCCGGTGCCCTGGCAGATGCCGTCGGCGCCGGTCGTGCAGGGCTCACCGACCTTGGTGTCGGGCTTGTCGCCGGTCGGCTGGAGCCCGTCGGTCCCGTTGGTCTCGTGCCACAGCTGGAACTTGGCGCCGGCCAGCGGCTTGCCGTCCTGGTCGTGCTTGACCAGGCGCAGCGCGCCCTCCTGGAGCCGGAAGCCGAAGTCGTAGGTGTGGTCGTTCTCGCCGGGGCCGCCGGTGGTCAGCGCCCGCTCCGGGAACTTGCCGTCCTTCGGAACGATGCCCTTGGAGTCGATGAAGTGGTTGTCACCGACGTCGTGGTCGGTCGGCACCCACTGGAAGAGGGGGCCGTCCTTGGCGTAGTCCGCCGGGTTGTCCAGCTTGATCGTGTACTTGGTCCTCGGCTTGAGGCCGCCGTCGACGTTGCTGTCGTCGAAGTAGTACTCGCCGCGCTTGGTCGTCTTGGTGGTGCCGACGAGCTTCCCCGACTCGTCGTACAGGTGGACGGTGGCACCCGGAACCGGCTTCTGGCCCGGCAGTTGGAGGCCGCTGCGCTCGGGGTCGTACCAGACCCGGTTGCCGATCTGGAGCGGTGCCTGGTCGCAGAGCACCTCCAGGTCGCCCATCGCGGCGCCCTTGCCGAACGGCGGGATGCCCGGGCCCGCGTTGAGCCGCACGCCGCCGTCCGCCTTGCCGTCGCGCTTCTGGAAGGCGCTGCCGTAACCGAAGGCCTGGCTGTCGCTGTCGTAGCCCGAGGTCACGATGGAGTCCTCGACCTTCGAGAACGCCATCCCGGCGTTGGCCGGGTTGTTGTGGCCGATCCGGGCGTTGTCGAAGAACCGCTGGCCCCGGGCCTTGGACCCGCAGCCCAGGTTGGTGTCCAGCACGTACGTGCCGTTCTCCGGGCAGGCCTTGAGGAGGTCGCCGCCGGGCAGGACCTTGGACATCGCGCTGCCCGTCGGGCTGGCCGCCGACTGGTCGCCGAAGCGGTCCCGGAAGGCGAGCAGCATCGAGCCGTCGGTCTCGAAGGCGATCTCGGCGACCGCCGGCTCGGGGTTGGCCAGGTAGTTGGCCCCGCAGGCCTGGCCGTTCTGGGTGGTCGGGAAGGTGTCCTGCCACGGGAACCAGGCGGTGCCCGGGCACGGGCCGCCGACCGTGGTGCCGCGCGGGTAGTCGAGCGGCTGGTTCAGCACGGCCGGCTTGAACGCGCCGGTGGACAGGTCGAACGGCAGCACCACGGCGCGCAGGTCCGTGGCCTTGCCGGTGGACTCGCCCGAGCAGACGCCGCCGAGGAAGCCGGTGCCGTCCTGGATGCCGAGGCCGTACGGACGCCAGTCCCCCGGCGCCGGGCAGCCCGGGTCCGGGATGGCGTAGGCGGCCTTGGGCGCGGCCGCCGTCGCCGCGGTGGCGTCGTAGCGGTAGAGCTTGCGGTCGTTCAGGTTGACGACGAAGAGGTCCTTGCCGTCGTCGGTGATCTTGATGCCGCCGAGGCTCTCCTTGCCCACCGGGGCCAGGAAGCCGTCGTCGTTGCCCGGGCCGTGCGGGGTGGTGCCCGCGTCCGGGACGGTGGCGAACAGCGTGGTCTTCTTCGTCGCCCAGTCGGTGACGTAGATCCCGCCGGGGCCGCCGGGGCCGTAGGCGGTGGTCCGCTTGGCCTGGGCCGAGGAGAACACCCGCTTGTCGGCCTTGTTCCAGGCGATGCCGTACAGGTTGCCGGTCTGCCCGGCCGTGGCCACGTCGGTCAGGGTGAAGCCGGTGCCGGCCGTGCCCCGGGACTCGTACGGGAAGGACACCAGCGTGTGCTGGGCGGCCCCGTCCTGGGGCGGGTTCTGACAGGTCGACACCAGCGGCGCGTTCTTCTGGCAGTAGTCACCCGGGCTCCAGAGCCCCGTGGTGATCTCCACCTTCTTGCCGCCGGAGAGGTCGACGAACTCCTCGTTGGAGCTCAGCTTGTTCGGCCCGCCGTCCAGACCCTCGCGGGAGGCGAAGGCCGGGTAGAGCACGCCCGGCTTCGGGTTCACCACCTGGACGCGGTACTTGCCGCCGGTCAGCTTGCTCGCGGCCGGCGCCAGCGTCACCGTGCCGTCCGCCGCCGTGGTGCCCTCGATGGCGACCCCGGCCTCGTCGGTGAGCGTCACCTTCACGCCCGCCATGCCCGATTCCAGCCCGGGCGTCCACACACCGTCGGTGTCCACGGCCCGGATCACGTGGACCGCCACCGTGCCGTCGCCGGTCTGGGGGAAGGCCGGCGGGGCCGCCGCCAGGGACCAGGAACCGGCCAGTACGGCCAGCGTCACCGCGCCGCCCGCGGTGCGAAGGCCCGCGGCGCGGCGGCCGAGTGGACCCGTCCGCCGCCCGCCGGAGCCGCGCGCGGCACCGACGGTTCGATCATTTGTCGTCGTCATCCCTGCTCTCATCATCCAGTTGGGCCTGCCGCCCGACCTCGGGAGCGAGTTCGCGAGTGGCGGAAAGCCGCCATTGTTAACGGGAGCTTAAAGGGACTTCACACAAGTTCGCCGGGAAACAAGGAACTTTGACAGGAGATCAGACGTTACGAGGCCGTCACGGCTGCTCATCCGGCCCCGGCCGTCGAGCCGTTGACCAGCGCCGATCCGCCTGCTGCGGCCCGCCGCCCCCGGCCGTCACCGTACCGCACCGTTGACCGTCGAACACTCTTCCCCCCGGAACCGTCCACACCGGGCCCCGACTCACCCACCCCACCCACAACTTGGGCAACAACCGGCCACCGGCTGGCCCCGCCCCGGGGCGGACTGGCACGATGTCCGAATGCGCATTCTGGTCATCGGCGGCACCCGCTTCATCGGATTCCACTTCGCCGAGGCGGCACTGGCCGCCGGGCACGAGGTCACGGTGGTGCACCGGGGCCGCTCCGGCGCCGGACTCCTCCCGGACGCCACCCACCTGATCGCCGACCGCGACGCCGACCTGTCCGCGCTGCGCGGCCGGCACTGGGACGCCACCGTCGACCTCTGCGCCTACTACCCGCGCCAGGTACGGGAGTTGGCGGCCGCCCTCGACCCCGGCGCCGCCGGGCGCTACCTGCTGGTCTCCTCGCTCTCGGTGTACGACGTCCCGGCCGCCCCGGGCTACGCCGAGGACTCCGCCCTGCTCCCCGCCGACGGCCCGGAGGCCGAGGAGATCACCGCCGGGACCTACGGCGTCCTCAAGGTCCAGTGCGAGCGCGCCGCCCGGCAGGCCTTCGGCCCGGAGACCCTGCTGGTCCGCCCGACGTACGTGATCGGCCCCCGCGACTACACCCACCGCTTCGACTACTGGGTGGAGCGCCTCACCCGGGGCGGCGAGGTGCTCGCCCCGGGCCGGCCGGACGCGCCGCTCCAGGTGGTCGACGTCCGCGACCTCGCCGCCTGGATGCTCGCCCTGCTGGCGCGGGGCGCCTCCGGCGCCTACCACGCCGCCACTCCCCCGCCGTTCGGCATCGGCGACCTGCTCGACGCCGTCGCCGCGGCGGTCGCCCCGCCCGGCACCACCCTCACCTGGGTCGACGAGGACTTCCTCCGGGCCGCCGGCGTCCAGGAGCGCGCCCTCCCGCTCTGGCCCGCCGACCCGGAGAGCCGCGCCACCAGCACCGCCGACCCGGCGGCCGCCCTCGCCACCGGCCTCGCCCTCCGGCCGGTGGCCGACAGCGCCCGCGACATCCAGCCGTTCGAGCGCGTGCCGGGCACCCTCGACCCCGAGCGGGAGGCCGAACTCCTCGCCGCCTGGCACCAGCGGTAGCGGTAGCGGCGCCGACGCGGAGTCCACCGGCACGGGGCCGACCGCCGCCCCGCGACAGCCGGTCCGGCCCCGGCCCGGACATCTCCCGGGCCGGGGCCCACGCCGCTCGGGCCTCCCTCGCCTCCGCTGGTCGCCACGCCCCTCCCCGTCCCTCCCTGCGCGCCTCAGCCCGCCAGGGGCGGGTTGAGCCGGGCGAACGCCTCCTGCCGCCGGTACGGGAAGTACGGGTACGGCGCGGTGCGGGCGCTCGCCGCGTCCAGCCGGGCCACCTGCTCCTCCGTCAGGGACCAGCCGACCGCGCCGAGGTTCTGGCGCAGCTGCTCCTCGTTGCGGGCGCCGATGATGACCGAGGAGACGGTCGGACGGCGCAGCAGCCAGTTGATCGCCACCTGGGGGACGGTGCGTTCGGTCTCGGCGGCGACCTCGATCAGCGCGTCGACCACCCGGTACAGCAGCTCGTCCTCCACCGGCGGGCCGTAGTCGGCGGTGTCGTGCAGCCGGCTGCCGTCCGGGAGCGGCTGCCCGCGGCGGATCTTCCCCGTGAGCCGGCCCCAGCCGAGCGGGCTCCAGACCAGGGCGCCGACGCCTTCCTCCTGTGCGAGCGGCATCAGTTCCCACTCGTAGTCGCGGCCGACGAGCGAGTAGTAGACCTGGTGGGCGGCGTACCGGGGGCGGCCGTGCCGATCGGCGAGGGCGAGGGACTTCATCAGCTGCCAGCCGGAGAAGTTGGAGACGCCGGTGTAGCGGATCTTGCCGGCCCGGACCAGGTCCTCCAGGGTGGCGAGCACCTCCTCGATCGGGGTGCCGGCGTCGTAAGCGTGCAGCTGAAACAGGTCCAGATAGTCGGTGCCGAGGCGGCGCAGCGCGTCGTCGACGCTCCGGACCAGCCGGGCGCGGGAGGTGCCGGCGTCCTGCGGGCCGTCGCCGGTGGGCAGTCCGGCCTTGGTGGAGATCAGCACCTGGTCGCGGCGGCCGCGGACCGCCTGACCGAGCACCTCCTCGGAGGCGCCGTCGGAGTAGACGTCGGCGGTGTCGAAGAGGGTGACCCCGGCGTCGATGGAGATGTCGAGGAGCCGGCGGGCCTCCTGGACGTCGGTGGTGCCCCAGGCGCCGAACAGCGGGCCGCGCCCGCCGAAGGTGCCGGTGCCGAGACTGAGCGCGGGCACCTTGAGTCCGGACCCGCCGAGCCGGCGGTACTCCATGTCGGTGGCGATGGTCATGGCGGATTTCTCCCCTCGAAGCCCCTAATGGGACCGCTGTTCCGTTAGGATGCTCTGAACCTAGCAGAGTCCACCCGTCTAATGGAACAGGAATCCCGTTAATGGCCGTCGAGCCCTCCACGCCCGGCACGGTCCGCCCCGGCGGCCGGACCGCCCGGGTCCGCGCCGCCGTCCTGCGCGCCGCCGAGGACGCCCTGGTCGAGCGCGGCTTCAGCGGCCTCGACCTCGGCGACATCGCCCAGCGGGCCGAGGTCGGCCGCACCACCGTCTACCGCCGCTGGGGCAGCACCACCGCGCTGGTCGCCGACCTGCTCGCGGACATGGCCGAGCAGTCGCTGCCGCGCACCGACAGCGGCTCCCTCGCCGGGGACCTCCGGGCCAACGCCCGGCTCGTCCAGCGCACCCTGGCCGACCCCCGGCAGGGCGCGCTGTTCCGCGCCGTCATCGTGGCGGCGACCTGCGACCCGGACGCGGCCGAGGCCCTGCGGCACTTCTACCGGCGCCGGGTCGAGGAATGGGCGCCGTGCGTCGCCGCGGCCGTCGAGCGCGGCGAACTCCCGCCGGACACCGACGGGTTCGAGGTCGTCCGGGCGGTCTCGGCGCCGCTCTACTACCGGATGCTCACCACCGCCGAGCCGCTGGACGAGGCGGCCGCGGACCGCGCGGCGGAGGCAGCCGAGGCGGCGGCCCGCGCCGGGGCGTACCGGCGGCAGGGCGGCTAGGAACGCGAACGGCCGCACAGCGCCGAAGCGTTGTGCGGCCGCCGGGCGCGGCGAGGGCCCTGGAAGGCCGGAACGACGCTCCGACATCATCCGGCCGACGGCGGGGGCCGCCGGGGGGCTCCCCAGGCGGCCCTCGCCGCGGCCGCGACCTGACGGTTCAGAAGACGGTTTAGAAGAAGCCGTCGTCCTCGTAGTAGTTGTTGACGACCACCTGCGGGTCGTCGTCGAAGGCCTCGTTCAGCAGCGCGCCGCCGACCAGGCCGGCCGCGCCGGCGCCGATCAGCGCGCCGGTGCCGAAGCGTCGTCCGCCCTGGGCCTGCTGGCCGGGCACCTGCGGCGGCTGGCCCTGCTGGACCGGCTGCGGGTAGCCCGCCTGCGCCGGGGTGTAGAACGGCGGGACGTTGGTCTGCACCCGCTGGGCGCAGGCCACGCAGGCCTCGATCTGGCGCGGCACGCCCCACTGCGGCGACCAGTACACCGCCGTGGTGCCGGCGCCGTGCGAGGGGTCGAAGAAACACGTCACGGGGTAACTCCCTGGTCCTTGCCGGGTCATCGGAACGGCGGGCGCGGCGGCGGGCAGCACGGCCGGCATCGGGGCCGCGACCGGCGCCGGCGGCACGGCGGGCGGAGCCACGGGCGGGGCGGGCGGCACGACCGGCGGCTTCACCGGGGCGGGCGGGGCGGCGGCGGGCGCCGGCTGCAGGACGTCCACCCCGAAGTCGGTGGCAATGCCCGCGAGCCCATCGGCGTACCCCTGCCCGACCGCCCGGAACTTCCAGTCCGCGCCGTGCCGGTACAGCTCGCCGAACACCATCGCCGTCTCGCTGCCGGCCTCCGACGCCACGTCGTACCGGGCCACCTCGGTGCCGCTGTCCGGGTCGACGACCCGGATGTGGGCGCCGCGGACCTGCCCGAAGGACTGCCGCCGCTGCGCCGCGTCGTAGATCGCCACCGCGAAGACGACCTTCTCCACCCCGGCGGGGACCTCCGCGAGCCGGACCTCGACCTGCTCGCGGTCGGCGCCGCCGCCGGCCCCGCCCAGGTGGCGGACCGAGCCGTCCGGGCTCCGCAGGTTGTTGAAGAAGACGAAGTGCTGGTCCGAGGCGACCTTCCCGTCCGCCCCGCAGAGCAGCGCGCTGGCGTCCAGGTCGTACCCGTCACCGGCCGTCCAGCCCAGGCCCACCCGCACCACCCGCACCCCGGGGGCCTGCTTGCCCAGGGAGACGTTGCCACCCTTCGTCAGGGCCACGCTCATGGAACTTCCTCCACCACCGTACGAGTACCGCTGTTCGACCACGACAACGCTGTAGAACTCGCGGCGGTTCCCGGTCGAACCGCCGGCTTTCCGTCCGGGCCGGAACGCCGTCCCACCAGCGGCGGAACGCCGCCCGAGGGGCCCGCGGCGGCGCCTCCCGGTACCGGACGGGCCGGTCCGGCGGCCCTTGGACCGGCGTACGGCGCGCCGGGTCGGCACTCTGGCGGGCCGTCAGGTCCGGACCTATTGTCAGCGCACATGACATGTCTACGCCGCACCGCCGGACTGGCCGCCGCGCTCGCCGGCACCCTCGTCGCCCTGCTGGCCCCGGCCGCCGCCCAGGCCGCCCCGGCCGGCTGCCGCACCTCCGCCACGGTGCCGCTGGACGCCGAGCAGGCCCGCCTCCAGGACGCCCGCACGGCCGGCTTCACCGAGCGCTCCGGCCTGGGCGAGCTGCTCGGCGGCTTCCCCTCCGCGCTGTGTGCCGCCCGCAACGCCCGGCAGGCCGAGCGGGTGGCCGACACCTGGGGCCGGACGCTCTGGCAGGCGGGCGTGGACCGCGCCCAGGGCCGGCGGCCGAGCGGCGAACTGCCCGCCCGGGACGACCGCCCGCTGTACTGGACCAGGCTCGCCATGACCGTCCAGCTCGCCCGCTGGCAGCCCCGGTTCGACGTCGACCACGCCGCGCTGCGGGCCCGTTTCGAGGACGCCTCGCGCGGCCTGGACGACGGTTTCAGCGCCGCCCCCGGCGTCCGGCGGATCTTCGTCAGCGGCTTCGACCCGTTCGGCCTGGACGCCGAGGCGCGCCGCGCCAACCCCTCCGGGTCCGCCGTCCTGCAGCTGCACGGGCAGCGGATCACCCTCGCCGACGGCAGCACCGCCGAGGTCCGGGCGGTCGTCCTGCCGGTGCGCTACGGGGACTTCGACAAGGGCATCGTGGAGCGCGCCTTCACCCCGCACCTGCGGCCGGGCCGGCAGTCCGCCGACCTGATCACCAGCATCAGCCAGGGCTACCCGGGCAAGTTCACCCTGGAGGAGTGGGCCGGGCGCGCCCGCTCCGCCGACCCGGCCACCGACAACGTGGCCGCGCTCTCCGGCGGCACCTCCCAGCACCCGGTGGACGCCCCGGGGCTGGCCCCCGGGCCGCAGTTCGTCCGCACCACCCTGCCGACCGACGCCATGCGGGCCGTCCAGCAGCCCTTCCCGGTGCTGCTCGACACCTTCGTCACCGAGATCCCGGCGGGCGCCACCGGGCCGGTCTTCCGGCCGGACGGCCCCACCCCCGGCTCCCGCGCGGTCTCCGGTGGCGGCGGCGGGTACCTCTCCAACGAGGTCGCCTACCGCTCCAACCGGCTGCGCCTGTCCCTCGCCCCGGACCTCCCCGGCGGCCATCTGCACACCCCGGTCCTGAACGGCCTGCCGGCCGACCCGGACCGGCTCACCGCACCGGAGTTCGAGCAGAACGAGGCCGCGATCGGCGACGAGGTCCGCGCGATCCTGAGCGCCGCCAGGCTCTGACGGACCGTCCGGGCACGTCCCGGGGACGGTCCGCGGACGGTCCGGGGCGGCCCGGGGGGGCGCCCGCTACGCCGGGTCGGCGAAGCGGGTGCCCGCCGCGCGGGCCCGCGACTCGGCGATCTCCGCGTAGGCGGCGTCGCGGCCCGCCCAGTGCGAGCCCTCGACGGACTTGCCGCGCTCCAGGTCCTTGTACACCTGGAAGAAGTGGGTGATCTCCAGCAGGTCGAACTCGCGCAGGTCGCCGATGTCCCGCAGGTCGGCGTAGCGCGGGTCGTGGGCCGGGACGCAGAGCACCTTCTGGTCCGGGCCGCGTTCGTCGCGCATCACCCACACGCCCACCGCCCGGCAGGTGAGCACGCAGCCGGGGACGGCCGGCTCGCCGCCGAGCACCAGGGCGTCCAGCGGCTCGCCGTCGCCGCCGAGGGTGCCCTCGACGTAGCCGTAGTCGGCGGGGTAGGCGGTGGCCGTGAAGAGGGTGCGGTCCAGCCGGATCCGGCCCGCCACGAAGTCCATCACGTACTTGTTCCGCGACCCCTGCGGGGTCTCGATCATGACCTCGAACTCCACCGCTGGCCTCCTCCTCGGCTCCTGGGGGGATTGTCCGCCGTCCGGACGCCCACCGGAAGCACCCCCGCCGTCGAGCCGCCCCCGCGCCGCCCGAGGCCCGTGCGCACGCCGGTGCCCGTGCGCCAGGTCTCGATTGTGCGGCGGAAGTGACGGCCCGACAATTCTTCGTCCACGATTCCTCTACGGTGACGCCTGCAACAGCCGTCACCATGCAAGAGGGGGCACGCCCATGTCCCGGAGCCGGAAGCTCCACCGCCTCAGCAACCCCGACGCCGACGAACGCCGCGCCCAGCGCGCGCTCTTCCGTCACCTCCGCGACGACACCAACGCCAACCGCGGCCGGATGGCCCGGCGCGTCCGCGAACTCCAGCTCCTGCTGGCGATGGACCCGGTCGAGTTCGAAGGCCTCATCGCCCGGCTGATGGAGGCGATGGGCATGAAGGTCGAGCTCACCGCCCGGTCCCGGGACGGCGGGGTGGACGTCCGCGGCATCGACCCCGACCCGTTCCGCGGCGGCAACGTCATCGTGCAGGTGAAGCGGTACCGGGACACGGTGGCGCCCACCGCGGTGCGGGACCTGTACGGGACGCTGCGCCACGACCAGGCCGCGACCAAGGCCGTCCTGGTCACCACCAGCAGGTTCGGCCCCAGCTCGCACCAGTTCGTCGCGGGCAAGCCGATCACCCTGCTGAACGGCTCCGAGCTGGTCGGTCTGCTCAAGCACCACGGCTTCCACGAGGTCTTCGCGGCCGTCCAGGACGAGGCCTCCGCCGAGGCCGGCGCCCTGGACGGACTGCCCGCGATCGAGGTGGCCGCCGAGCCCTCCCGGCTGCTCCTGCACTGGACCGGGGAGGAGGAGTACGACATCGCCGCCCTGGTCTGCCGGGGCAACGTGGCGCTCTCCGACGACCACCTGGTGTTCTACAACAACGGCTCCACGCCGGACGGTTCGGTGCGGCTGGTGACCGGCTACGGCGACGCGAACGCCTGCCTGATGGTCGACTTCGACGCGCTGCCCGCCGACGTCGACCGGCTGGTGGTCATCGCCGCCGCGGACACCGAGAACCACCCCGGGGCCACCATGGGCGGGTTCGCCGGGCCCGCGCTGATCCTGGAGGCCGGCGCCGGACAGGACGCGGCCGTGGTGCACCTGGCGGACGGCGCGGAGACCAACACCGCGATGCGGCTCGGCCGGTTCGACCGCGAGCCCTCCGGGGACTGGGAGTTCACCCCGGCCCTCGCCGGGTACCCGGGCGGGCTGCGGCAGGCCGTGACCGCGTACGGCCTGGAGGTCGTGGACGCGTGACCCGGCGCGACACGACGTGAGGTGAGGTGCCGACGCGGGGCGCCCGGCCGAGACCGGGTGCCCCGCGTCGCACCCCTCAGCGCACGACGGGCAGCTCCAGCGCCGAGCCGCGGTCGCCGCCCCAGCCGATCCGGTAGCCCGCCTTCCCGTCGGCCGGGAGCAGCTGGAAGGAGTCGGGGTTGGCGGCCGCGACGGTCAGCCGGATCCGCTCACCGGCCCGGAACAGCACCGAGACGGGCTGGAGGTCGATGGTGACGCGCTGCGCGCGGCCCTGCGGGAAGTCCTCGGCGTCCTCGGCCGCGTAGCTGCGCGGCGTGCGCAGCCGGCGCCAGTCGGGATTGTCCGAGCGGTCCGCCACCGCCCGGTCGGCCAGCGAGAGTTGACCCTCCGTCAGATAGGTGACCCGGCCGTCCGGCGCGACGTCCTCCAGGTAGACGTGCAGGGCGCCGCGGGCCGAGCCCGCCAGGCCGGTGACGTCGAGGGTGACCTTGCCGTTGCCGGTGACCCGGGTGTCGGCGCCCAGCGGTGCGGTGGTGTAGCCGAGCAGCTTGGCGTCGACGGCGGCGCGGTCGGGGTAACTGACCTCGTCGCCGCTGAGGTTGGTGTTCCAGCGGTCCAGCGGGCCGGTGCCCGCGGTCGGGTCGAGGAGCAGCTGGTCGGAGCCGCCGCGGCGGTCGTCCGCCCCGTCGACGGACGAACGGCCCGTGGGCGGGTGGTCGGTGAGCGAGCGGCCCGCGCCGAGGTCGAACCGCCGGGTGCGGGTGCCGGGCACCGGCCAGCGGGTGGTGGTGCGCCAGACGCCCTCGTTGAAGGTGTAGTAGTGCACCCGTCGGGTGCCGTCGGGGCGGGCGTCACCGCGGACGTAGCGGTCGAAGAAGTCGAGCACCCGCTGGTCGTTCTCCTGGTGCTCCTGCCCGGTGAGCGGGCGGGCGGGCTGGAACGGGTCGGCGAACCAGCCGGCGCCGTGGTTCCACGGGCCGATCCAGTCGTCCTGGGTGTTGGACAGGCCGGTGAACTGGGAGAGCACCCCGTTGGCGGTGCCCGCGTCGAGCCAGCCGGCCCTGGTCAGGACCGGCACCCCGCCGGCCTCGACGGCGTCGGTCCGCTCGCCGACGCTGCCGACCGTCCAGCTCTTCGGCCCGTCCCGGTAGTCGCGGTGGACGCCGGAGTGCGCCATCTCGACCAGGTTGGCGTTGTTCGCGTGCTCGGCGCGCGCGGCGGCGAGCAGGGCGGGGCCGTCGGGCCCGTCGACCGGCCGGGGCTGGAGGCCGGTGAGGCCGATGCGCGCGCAGAGCTGCCGGGTGTCCTCGTCCGTCTCGCAGGTGGTGCCGCCGGCCTGGTCGAGGATGCGCAGCAGCAGCGCGTACGGGGCGACCCGGGGTTCGATGAGCAGGCCGCCGGGGCGCACCAGGTCCTCGTAGGGGTCAAAGTCGTAGGAGATCGGGGCGGCGGCGGTGATGTGGTGGTTGCCGAGGGAGGTGGCGAGCATCGCGGTGTCGCCGCCGTAGGAGATGCCGGTGGTGCCGATCCGGCCGTTGGACCAGGGCTGGGCGGCGATCCAGTCGCTGAGCGGGCCGCTGTCGGCGGTCACGTCGGCGCCGAGTTCGGAGGTGAGGGTGCCGAAGGAGGCACCGGTGCCGCGCAGGTCGGCGACCACGTAGGCGTAGCCGCGGGCGGTCCACCGCTCGGCCTCGCCACTGGTGCCGCCGGGTTGGCCGGCCTTGACCCTGGCCCGCCAGTAGCGCTGGGTGACCAGGACGGTGGGCAGGTCGGCGCCGGCCCGGGTGCCCTCGGGCAGGTAGACGTCGACGGCGAGGCGGACCCCGTCCGGCATGGTCACGTAGCGCGACCGCAGATGCGGCTCGGCGGGCCCGGACGGCCCGGCGGCGGCCGCCGGGGCGACCGAGAGCCCGAGCACGGCCGCGGCGGCGACCAGCGCCGCCAGCGGGCGGCGCAGCACTCCCCGCCTCATCGGACGGTCGCCTTCCGGGTGCCTTCCTCCGGGCGTGCCTCGGCCCCGACCGGGATGGTCACCACCGCGGTGTCCGTGTCCCCCGTGTCCGTGGTGCGGAAGGGCTGTTGCCCTGGCTGAGTACTCATACGACGACCTGGCCTCTCTCCTGCGAGTGAGTAGCGTGGTCTCGTCCCCCACCGCCGATGGGACCACGGGCGCCGGGCCGTCCGCCAGAGCGCGCTACCCTGAGACGACCCCGATCCGGCCCTGGCCCTCCCCGGACCCGTGGACCTCCCCGAACTCCCCGACCGGCCCGGGCTCCTGGCCCGGTCCGCCGGCCCGGCCTGGGCCGAAGTCGCGCACCGCCTCGGCGACGATCGCCTCCAGCCGGGCGTGGTGGGCGCCGCGCCAGTAGGCCTGGCCGCAGTCCTCGCACTGGGCGAAGGCGTCGTACGAGCGCTCGGTGCCGTCCCGCAGCTGCTCGCGCACCGAGGTCTTGGTGGCCGGGTGCAGCCTGCCGTTGCAGGCGGTGCAGCGGCTCCACGGGGCGAGCGGCGGCGCGAAGCGGGAGAGCACGTCGCGCAGTTGCTCGGCGGGGCGGTGGCTGTAGACGTAGGCGCCGGCCCACAGTTCGCGGCGGCGCAGCAGGCCGCGGTCGCGGGAGAGCATGATCCGCTGCTCGGCGGCCGAGCGGGCGGCCAGGGCGGCGTCGCCGATGTCGGGGTTCTCGTACGCGGCGTCCACGCCGAGCAGGCGCAGCCGGCGGGCGAGGGTGCCGAGGTGGACGTCCAGCAGGAAGCGCGCCGGGACGGGCGAGGGCTGCGGCCTGGCCACGGCCCGGACGGTGATCTCCTCGCCGTCGGCCGGGACGTGGCTGTCGGGCACCGCCCGGCCGTCCACCAGCAGGGCGCCGACCTCGGTGAGCGGCACCCCCAGGGACTCGACGACGTGGCCGAGGGTGGAGGCGCCGTCGGTGCGCAGCGCGGTACGGCCGGCCCGCCGGGGCGCGGAGACGAAGAGGTGCAGCTCGGGGGCGAAGTCGAGCTGGATCTGGGGTCGGTCCACGCGGCCAGCATGCCAGCGGGCGGCGGCCCGGGGCCACCGGGTTTCCGGTCCGGTCCCGTTGGACGCTCCCCGGGCCGCCTTGGGGGTTCCCGTCCCGTACGGTCAGGCCCCTGGCGCCGCTCCCGCCACCACCGGGGGCGCCGGCGGTGACACCGCGTGACCGCGGTCCCGGGCCGCCCAGCGGGCGACCGGCCCCATCGCGTACCCCGCCGCGAGGAACACCCCGCCCAGGACCAGCCAGCCGGCCAGGCCCCCCTCCAGCAGCAGCGCGGTGAGCAGCAGCGGTCCGAGGGTGCGGGCGACGGCGACGCCGGTGCCGAAGAAGCCCTGGTACTGGCCGATCCGCCCGGGCGGGGCGAGGTCGAAGGCGATCTGCCAGCTGCCGGCCGACTGCCGCATCTCCCCGGCCACCTGCAGGACGGAGGCGGCGACCAGCAGCGCGCCGACCGCCCAGACCGGCACGTCCAGCGCGGACAGCCCGAACACGGCGCAGGAGCCGAGCAGCAGCAGCCCGGCGGAGCGGACCGCCCGGGCGGCCGGTTCCAGTCCGGTGATGCCGCGGGCCGCCCGGACCTGGAAGGCCAGCACCGCGAGGGTGTTGAGCACGAACAGCGCCGAGCCGAGCCAGCCGATCCCGGGGGCGCGCGCGGCGATCCAGAGCGGGATGATCAGGCTGAGCAGCGGCATCCGCAGCAGCAGGACGGCGTTGACCGCGGTGACGGCGGCGTACCGGCGGTCGCGCAGCACGGCCAGGCGCGGCCCGGCGTCCGACGGCCCGGTCGCGGGCGGGGCTTCGGGCAGCCGCCGCAGGACCAGCGCGCCGATCAGGAAGCCGAGCGCGGTGACGGCGAAGGCGGCCAGGTAGGCGGCGCGGGTGCCGACGCTGAGCGCGATGCCGCCGATCGCCGCGCCGACGGCCAGTCCGCCGTTGAGGGTCGACTGGATGTGGGCGAGCAGCGCGGTCCGCTGCGCGGGCGGCACCAGGGCGGCGACCAGCGCCTGCCGGGCGGCGGTCAGGCCGGACTGCGCGGTGGCGTAGAGGCAGACCGCGAGCAGGAACAGCGGGTAGGAGCGGATCACCAGGAAGGCGGCGACCACGGCCGCCGTGCCGAGCGCGAGCGCCATCGAGGTGCGGCGCGGGCCCCGCTGGTCGGCGAGGTGTCCGAGCGGGACGCCGGCGAGGGAGCCGAGCGCCCAGGCGAGGGTGAGGCCGAGCCCGAGGGCGGTCGGGGACATCCCGACCACCCGGGTGAAGTAGAGGGCGGAGCAGGTGTAGTACGCGCCGTCGCCCACGGCGGCGGCCAACTGGGCGGCCGCGAGGGTCCGCTGGGGCCCGGCGGGCGGCAGGGCGCCCCAACGGGCGGTTCGGTCGGACGGCATGCCCCTCCTTCACTCGTTCGCGGGCGCCACCGGCCGGAGGCGTCCGGGCGGTCACCCGCACGCGCCCCAGGGCCGTCAACGCCCCGCGTCCGTAAACGCCTCACGGACCGTCACCCTTGTTCGCGGCCCCCGGACGGGCGGCGCGCGGAGTCGGTCCTCGCAACCGCCGGTTCGGGTGCGCCCCCAGCCTACGGAAGAACCGGCCCAGTGGAACGGTCCAGTGATCAAGGAATTTCCTGGGCCAATTCTCCCTGCCGCCGCACCGTCGACCGACCCCTGAACCCGCGTGCGAGGGGCGCCAGTTGGCGCCTCCGAGCCCGTCCCGGCGGCCCTGCTCCGGCCCCGCCCGCAGCTCCGAAGCGCCGTCCGTACCCGCTCCGACTCCGCTCCCGCCGACCGTCGCACAACCGTGATCGGGCCGACCAAGGGCCAACTTTGACCGTGTTGACCCGTCAGTAGCCTCCTTTTATGCTCAACGGCGTTCGCGATCCGGCACCGGCCCGGGGCCGCCCCGCCCGCCCGTTCCGTCGCCGTCTCCGGCCCGAAGGGTGTCCTCCCATCAGCACCTCCCTCGCCCCCTCGGACTCCAACGGCCGACCGCGCGACGCCGGGCACCCGCACGGTACGGCTGCTGCCACGGACGCCCCGGGCACCTCCGGCGCTCCGGCCGACCCGGACGCCCCGGGCCCGGAGGGCACCCGCCGCCGGCGCTTCCTCACCTACCTGCTGGCCGCGCCCACCCTCACCGTCGGCGCCCGCCTCGGCGCCGACGCCGTCGCACCCGCCACCGCACAGGCCGCCCCGCGCCCCGTCCCGTCCCCCGCCGCGGCCGCCGTGCCGGTCCGCGAGACCGCCCTCCCCCAGCAGCTGATCGGCCTGCCCGGCATCCCGGACATCGTCGACCTCGGCGACGCGATGATCATCGCCGGGCTGCCGACCGCCCACCTGCTGGTCCTCGAAGTCACCCCCGCCGGACGCGCCGTGCTGCACCTGCCCCGGCTGGAGGTCGGCCAGGGCCTCACCACCGCGATCGCCGTCATCGTCGCCGAGGAGCTCGACGCCCGGCTCTCCGACGTCGACGTCCCGCTCTCCGACGCCCGGCCCGAACTGCTCTTCAACCAGCTGACCGGCGGCTCCAACTCGATCCGCTCGCTGTACGACCCGGTGCGCGCCGCGGCCGCCGCCGCCCGGGCCCGGCTGGTGACCGCCGCCGCCAGGCGATGGAACGTTCCCGCGCCCACCCTGCGCACCGCCGACTCCGCCGTCCTCGCCCCCGACGGCCGCCGGCTCGGCTACGGCGACCTCGCCGCCGAGGCGGCCACCGTCGCCGCACCCGCCGTCCCGGCCCTCCCCAAGACCCCCGACCAGCTGCGCCTGGTCGGCCGGCCGACCGGCCGGATCGACGCCCGCGACATCGTCACCGGCCGCGCCAAGTACGCCGGGGACCTCGACGTCCCGGGCGCCGTGCCCACCGTGGTCGCCCGCCCGACCACCGTCAACGGCACCCTCAAGTCCCTGGACGCCTCCGCCGCCCGCGCCATGCCCGGAGTCCTCGGGGTGGTGCAGATCCCGACCGGCGTCGCCGTCCTCGCCGAGACCTTCGACCAGGCGCTCAAGGCCCGCGACGCACTGCGCACCACCTGGAACCCGGGGCCGGTCGCCGGCCTGTCCGACGCCGACGTACGGTCCCGGCTGCGCGCCGCCCACCTGCCGTCCCTCCCGCCGCCGCTGCTCTCCCACCGGCTGGAGGGCGAGTTCGACTTCGCCTTCGTCAACCACGCCCCGATGGAGGTGCTCACCGCCGTCGCCGACGTCCGGCCGAACCGGGCCGAGCTGTGGTTCGCCGCGCAGAGCCCGATCCTCGCCCAGGGCACCATCGCCGCCGAACTCGGCCTGCCGACGAACGCCGTCACCGTCCACGTGGTACGCGGCGGCGGCTCGTTCGGCCGCCGGCTGTTCTTCGACGCCGCCCTGGAGGCCGCCCAGGTCTCCAAAGCCGCCGGCCGCCCGGTCAAACTGATGTGGACCCGCAACGACGACATGCGCCACGGCCGGATGCGCCCCGCCAGCCACCACATCGTCCGGGCCACCTACGGCCTCGGCCAGGTGTTCAGCTGGGAGCACCACGTGGCCGGCGTCCGCACCGACCTCGGGCACGGCCTCGGCGACATGTTCACCGCCGCCGGCTACAAGCTCCCGCTGGCCGGACTCACCGGCGCCGAACTGTTCTTCCTGCTCACCGAGAAGATCCCGTACGACGTCGGGGTGACCAACCAGCTGCTCGCCGAGGTGCCGCTGGAACTGCACACCGGCAGCTGGCGCTCCGTCTACTCCGGCACCGTCCGGGTCTCCGACGAGATCATGATGGACGAACTCGCCCGCCGGATGGGCCAGGACGAACTCGCCTTCCGCCGCGACCGGATGCGCAGCGCCACCGGGCGGGCGGTGCTGGACGAGCTCGCCAAACGGGGCGGCTGGGGCCGCCCGATGCCCCCCGGCCAGGCCCAGGGCATCGGCTACCACGACGAGCACAGCGCCTGCGTCGCCTACCTCGTCGAGCTGGACGCCACCGACCGCGCCAACCCCCGGGTCACCAAGGCCGTCGTCGTCGCCGACGTCGGCCGGGTGATCAACCCCACCGGCCTGGAGGCCCAGCTCACCGGCGCGCTGGTCGACGGCATCTCGGTGATCCTCCAGGCCGGCAACCACCTGGACAACGGCGCCTTCCGGGAAGGCAGTTACGGCGACTTCCACTACGCCCGGCAGCGGCACACCCCGCCGGTGGTCGAGATCCACCTGATGCCGCCGAGCGGACCGCCCGGCGGCGCGGGCGAGCTGGGCGTCCCGGCCGCCTCCGCCGCCGTCGCCAACGCCTACGCCCGCGCGACCGGCACCAGCCCGCGCTCCTTCCCGATCAACTTCTGACCACCAGCCGAGCCAGCCGAGGAACCGCGACCCCCATGCCCAGCCACACCTTCGTCCTCAACGGGCAGCCCGTGACCGTCGAGGCCCCGGACGACATGCCCCTGCTCTGGGTGCTGCGCGACAAGCTCGGCGTCACCGGCCCCAAGTACGGCTGCGGGGTGGGCGTCTGCCGCGCCTGCACCAGCCACCTGGACGGCCAGGAGTTCCAGCCCTGCACCCGTTCCGTCAAGGACTGCGCGGGCCACACCGTCACCACCATCGAGGGCCTGGCCGACGGCGAGGTCCTCCACCCCGTCCAGGAGGCCTGGCTCGCCTGCGACGTCGCCCAGTGCGGCTTCTGCCAGCCGGGCCAGATCATGACCGCCGTCGCCCTGCTGCGCCGCACCCCGAACCCGACGGACGCGGACATCGACCAGATCCAGAACATCTGCCGCTGCGGCACGTACCCGCGCATCCGCGAGGCGATCAAGCAGGCCGCCACCCGGCAGGGCGCCAAGCCCTGAGCCCGGGGCCCGGGTTCGGCCCACCGCCGTCCCGCCGCCGATCCTCCGCCGCTCCGAACCCTGGCGTCACCGGTCCAGACCACCTAGGCTGACCGGGCCCCGTCGCCGAGCCGGCAAGGATGACGCATGATCAGGCGCCGTTCACTGCTCGCCCTCACGGGCCTGGGCGGGACCGCCGCCCTGCTGCCCGCCGCGCCCGCCCTCGCCGCGCCGGTCGCTCCGACCGCCCCGCCGCGCACCATCGACCTCCCCGCGCCCACCGTCGGCCGGCCGGTCGGCACCGTCAGCCTGCACCTGGTCGACCACGACCGGCTCGACCCCTTCGCGCCCACGCCCGGCCCGCGCGAGCTGATGGTGCAGCTCTGGTACCCGGCGCGCGGCACCGCCGGCCGGCCCCGCGCGCCGTACACCACCCCCCGGGTCGCGGCCGTGATCGAACAAGCCCTGCCGCTGGACCCGGGCACCCTCGGCCTGGTCCGCCCCACCGCCCGCGCCGGCGCGCCCGCCCACCCCGGCCCGCTCCCCCTGCTGCTGCTCGGCCACGGCCGCAAGGGCGGGCGCAGCAACTGCACCGCGCTGGCTGAGGAGTTGGCCGCGCACGGCTACCTCGTCGCGGCTCTCGACCACACCTACGACGCCGCCGCCGTCGAGTTCCCGGACGGCCGGCTGGTGCGCAGCGTCCTGTCGGAGGAGCCGCCGGACTGGGACGCCGCCGAGCGCGAGGAGATCGCCGCGCGGGTCGGCGACCTGCGCTTCGTGACCGGCCAACTGACCGGCGGCCGGCTGCCGTTCCGGGTCGACGAAGCGCGGATCGGCGTGCTCGGCCACTCCATGGGCGGAGCCGCGGCCGCCGAGGCGCTGCGCCAGGACCCGCGGTTCCGGATCGGCCTCGACCTGGACGGCGGCCTGTTCGGCTCCCCCGTCCCGGAACTCGGGCTGGACCGGCCGTTCCTGCTGCTCACCTCGCTCGACGACCACGACACCTGGCGGCGCTGGCGCGAGCACCACCACGCCTGGGGCCGCCACCTGCGCACCCTGGGCGCGGGCCACTTCAGCTTCACCGACCTGCCGCACGCCGCCGTCCCCGGCAACCTTCCGAGCCACCTGCCCCCCGAGCTCTACGCCGCCCTGCTCGGCACCATCGCGCCCGCCCGCGCCACCGCACTCACCCGCACCTACGTCCGGGCCTTCGCCGACCACTTCCTCCGCGACCGCCCCGCCCCGCTCCTCGACGCCCCGTCCCCGCGCCACCCGGAGATCGAGTTCCGCTGGAGCCGCCGGTAGGCGCCGACCCCGTCAGGTGGCCGCCGGGTCGCGGCCGAAGAAGGCGGCGAGCCGGTCGTACGCCGGGGCGTCCTCGGGGACGTCGACGGCGGGCCCGAAGGCGTGCTGCTCCTCCTCGGCGCCCCGGTACTCGGGTTTGAGCGCGCCAGTCGCCCAGGCGAGCGCGGCGAGCGCGACCTCGTGGTCCAGGCCCGCGGTGGACTGGCCGGTGGCATGGGCCAAGTCCCAGCCGTGGACGGCGAATTCGGTGGTCTGCTGGTCCACCGGGAAGCGGGCCGGGAGGGTGCCGACGCCGGGGACCTCCAGGGTGCCGCCGAGGTCGCCGGCCGCGCGCCAGGCGTCGACCAGCTCCTCCGCCCCGGCCTCGAAGGCGTGCAGCCAGTCCTCCTCGACCCGTTCGAAGGGCTGCGACCAGTCCGGCTGCCCGCCCTTCGCCCGGACGGTGAACTGCCGCAGGTCGTGCAGGAGGTGGCTGACCAGGTCGCCGACGTCCCAGGAGCGGCAGGGCGTCGGGTGGCCGGCCAGCTCGACGCCGGTGCCGTCGATCAGCCCGGCGGTCTGCGCGAGCGCCCGGGCGAGCAGCCCGATCGGGTCTTCCGCTGCGGTCATGGCACACCTCTCGGTACGGGTCCCGGTCCGGGAGCACGGGTCGTGCCGGGCGATCGTAAGCGCGTGCGCCGACAACCGCCCGGCGCGACACCGGGCCCGCCGCCGCCCGGGGCGCGCCCCGC